>JAJZCU010000108.1 GCA_021828935.1 Planctomycetota bacterium
GCTGTTGGGGTTGCGCCATCGGCGGCCAAGGCGGTAAACTCCGTGAGGTCCGGCGTGGCGTACGCGTGGCGGGGCGGTGAGAGGCGTGAAGACATTGGTGGCACGGAGTTCTCCATAATCTTTTGAGAGGGCTGCGGTAAAGGAGGCGCCGCCCGTGAAAAATCATCTTCCTATGCGAACGTTATGCTGAAGTTTCGCCCGCGTTGCCAACCGGTTAAAATTCGCCCCGGCTGGGCGGCAATGCGCGGTGCGGCCAGTGTAACGGCGTATGAACGGTGTTTCCATGCAGCAATATCTTGACCTGGTGCGATTGGTAATGGATCGGGGAGTTTTCAAGCCCAGCCGCACCGGAGTGGCCACACTGTCGTATTTCGGGGCGTTCTACCGCGTGGACTTAGGCGAAGGCTTTCCGCTGCTGACCACCAAGAAGGTGAATTTTTCCGCCGTGCTGCGGGAATTGTTGTGGTATCTTTCCGGCGAAGAACACATACGCACCCTGCGGCAGCACACCAAAATTTGGGATGATTGGGCCGACGAACGCGGCGAACTGGAAACCGCCTACGGGCGCTATTGGCGGCGGTTTCCGCATCCAGTGCAGAAAAGCCACGCCCCAATTGCCCATACCGGTGAACGCCTGGCCGAAATACAGGAGATCGACCAAATCTCCTATGTTATCAATGAAATCAAGCGCAACCCCAACAGCCGCCGGCTGGTGGTCACCGCGTGGGAACCGGGCAACGCCCAAACCAGCCGGCTGCCCCCGTGCCATTATACTTTCGCGTTTCAAGTGCTTGACGGAAAACTTAATTGCCATTTAACGCAGCGGTCGGGAGATATCGCGCTGGGCATTCCGTTCAACCTGGCGTGCTATGCCACACTGACGCAAATGATTGCGCAGGAATGTGACCTGACGCCTGGAACTTTTGCGCATACAATTGTCGATGCTCACATTTACGTAGCGGAGGCGGGTTCCCCGATGGCGGCGTATGATCATCTGGCCGGCCTACGCGAGCAATTATCCCGCCCGCCGCGCCCGCCGCCGCGGCTTTCGATCGCCCGCAAGCCGTTTGATCAACTGACGTTCGAGGATTTTAAGCTGGAAAGTTACGACCCGCATCCGCCCATTGCATTTAAAGTGGCGGTGTGAAATACCCCAGGAGACGGCATCAGGAGGAACCATGGAAATCTCATTAATCGTCGCCATGACCGCCGGGCGGGCGATTGGCAATGGCGGGAAATTGCCCTGGCATTACCCCGAAGACCTCAAGTGGTTTGCCCAGCAAACCTCCGGCCGGGCCGTGGTCATGGGCCGGAAAACCTTCGCGTCGATCGGCGACAAACCACTGCCCCGGCGCCACAACATTATCATTTCACGCAGCCCCGCGCCGGAGGAAACGCCCGGCGTGGTTTGGGTGGACAGCGTAGGGGCGGCCTTGGAAGCGGCCAAAGATTTTGGCGAGCGGGAATTATTTATTTGCGGCGGGGCGCAAATTTATGCCCAGACACTGCCCCTGGCCAGTCGCCTGTACATCACCACCGTGGATGTGCCGGAACCCGATGCCGATACGCATTTCCCCGAATTTAACCACGCCCAGTGGCAACAGGTATTCCAACGCGCAAGTGGTCCGTTAACCTTTGAAATTTTGGAACGTTCGCAGCCCTTGTAACTGTCAAAAATCGCAGCGACGTACAAACGCCCGAAATGCCGGCCTGCTCCATGCTTGTGTTGATCCGCACGGCCCAACATCGGCAATGTTATGGGAGCGGCTTGCCAGAACTGGCACGATAATTAGAAAATTAAACCCGGCGCCGCGCCGTTTGTCATACTCCTTACATGGGCCGCAAGAAAGTGGCCCGCAAGGAGTTACCATGCTTACGCCTGAACGTACACGACCGTCGGCCCGGCGCTTAACGGTTCGGCCGGCCCCGCGCGGAACCGCGGGCATCTTTCTTTTGGTGATGCTCATAGCCGTTGCCACCGGCTTGGCCACCGCCATGGCCATGACCGCGGGTACGGAAGGGCAGGTTGCCCAACAGGAGTTTCATCGCAACGCAACTTTTTATGCGGCCGAGGCCGGTCTACAGCGGGCCCAGTGGCTGCTGTTAAACCAGCAAACTTGGCCGACGCAGACCAATAATCAAATCAGCGGTTCCGTTGGAGCATGCCACTACGTTGTGACGGCCACGGCCGGCGGCCCGAACGGACTTTTCTGGAACAGCCCGATTATTTTGTCCTCTGTCGGCTCGGACGCCTACGCCCATTGCACGCTCACCGCCACGGCCAATCCCACCAACAGCGTTCCCACGTTCGCGCTGGGCGGCGATTATTACAACAGCGGCACGCTTTTTATGCAGGGGGATTTGTCCTCGCTGGGCAATATCACAACCAACGGCAACCTGACCGTGCAGGGGAATCTCAAGGCGGCCGGCAGCATCTCGGCGACGGGCAACGCGAATATATCAGGCAAAATCGTGCCTAACGCCACGGGAATCACCGTGCCCAGCGTGATGGCGATTTACAATCAGCTTTCGACGAGCCCGCAGGCCGAAACGCTCAGCCCCGATAATGTACAAACGCTGGATTTCACAAAATATCCCATTATTGTAGTAAACGGGTCGGTCGATTTCTCCGGCAGTGCGCCGGTGGCGGTGATCGGTTCGGGCACGCTGGTGGTCAACGGAAATTGCGTCATTCAATCGGCGGCGGCGCTGGGCACGGGTTCATTGACTGCCCCTATTAATATTGTCACCACCGGCAATTTTAACATTCAGGGAAAGTTGTATATTAACGGCAGCGTCTACGTTGCCGGTACGCTGACCAAGGGCGGGGCATATGGCGTGACTGGAGTGGTGGTGGTCGGGGGAAGCGCCACCAACGGCGGCGGCGATACGTTCACCCGCGGGCAGCCGCCGCCATTCGACCCCCGCGCCAGCTACACCGGCGGCAGCGGGGCGGTGGTGCTGCAAAATTTCACCGGTCCGGTGTTTTAACCGGGGCCGCAGCGGGACCAATATGCATCGCAACAGCCCCGTTTTATCGCTTGCAGTTTCAGGCATGCGCGACCAACTTTTAGTATGATAACGCCGTTCGAACGGTTCGTCCGGTGCATACAAAGGCTCGCGCATGTCCGCAATCCATATCACGCCGCCCTTAAAGGTTGGCCTCTTCGGCATTGGTCTTGACGCTTATTGGCCGCAGTTTCCCGGCCTTAAAGATCGGCTGCTGGGCCATTTGCAGGTGGTGGCGCAACAGTTGGCGCGGCCGGGCCTGGAGGTCGTGAACTTGGGCCTCATCGACACGCCCGAAAAGGCCTCCATTGCCGGCCATGAGTTTCGGCAGGCGGATGTTGACCTTCTATTTCTGCATGTGACCACCTATGCGCTTTCCTCCACCGTTCTGCCGGTGGTACGCCGCGCCAACGTGCCCGTGATTATTCTTAATTTAACCCCGGCGGCGGCGTTGGATTATGCCCGCTTCAACGCCCTTTCGGACCGCACGCAAATGACCGGGGAATGGCTGGGGTTTTGTCAGGCCTGCCCTGTGCCGGAAATTGCCAATGTATTCAACCGCTGTCGCATTCCATTTCACCAGGTCACGGGTGTGCTGCATGATGATCCGATCGCCGGGCGGGAAATTAACGGCTGGCTGGAAGCCGCCCGCGTGGCCCACGCCATGGAACACAATCGCCTGGGCGTGATGGGCCACTATTACGGGGGAATGCTGGATATTTATTCAGATTTTACGCAGCAATGCGCGTATTTTGGCGGACACATTGAAATTGTGGAAGTCGATGAACTGGCCGAATTGGCGCGCGGCGTGGCCGAAGCGGACATTGGCGGGCGCGTGCGGCACTTTCACGAGGCGTTTGATGTGCAACCAGACTGCCCGCCGGACGAACTTCAGCGGGCCGCGCGCACGTCTGTGGCGCTGGATGCATTGGCCGAAAAGCACGCTCTTGGCTCGCTGGCTTATTATTATATGGGGGCGCCGGGGTCCGCCAATGAAGACGTCATTAGTTCAATTATTTTGGGCAGCAGCCTGCTGACGGCGCGCGGCATTCCGGTGGCCGGAGAATTTGAGATCAAAAATGTCCAGGCCATGAAGATCATGGACAGTTTTGGCGTGGGCGGTTCATTCACAGAGTATTATGGCGTGGACTATCATGACGATGTCATGCTCATGGGCCACGACGGTCCGGGCCATATGGCCATCGCCCAGGGCAAGACCAAGGTACGGCCATTGAAGGTGTACCACGGAAAGGTGGGCCGTGGCGTATCGGTGGAAATGTCCGTCAAACATGGGCCGGTAACGCTGCTTTCTGTGGTGCAAACGGTGGATGGAAAACTTAAACTGCTGGCGGCCGAAGGCGAATCCGTGCCGGGGCCGGTCCTGGAGATCGGCAACACCAACAGCCGTTACCGCTTTGCCATCGGTGCGCGCCGGTTTATGGCGCAGTGGAACAGCCACGGCCCGGCCCACCACTGCGCCACGGGCGTGGGGCACATCGCCGACCGGTTGGAAAAGCTGGCGGCACTGCTGCGCATGGAGTTTGCCCGTGTTTGTTAAATAAATTTTGGAGCACGCAATGGCGGCAAACCCATTTATCGGCGTTATGTACCACTGGATCGGCGGCCTGGCGGCGGCCAGCTTTTATATTCCCTACAAGGCCGTGCGCAAATGGTCGTGGGAAACCTATTGGCTGGTTGGCGGGTTTTTCAGTTGGATCATTGCGCCGATCTGCCTGGCGTGGCTGCTGGTGCCCAATGTGTGGCATGTATTAGGCGAGGCTGACGGCCGAACGCTGCTGCTGGCCTACGGTTTCGGCGTCTTGTGGGGCATCGGCGGGCTGACCTTTGGCCTTTCCATGCGGTATCTGGGCATTGCCCTGGGCATGGCCGTGGCGCTGGGCTTTTGTGCCGCCTTCGGCACCCTGATGCCGCCTATTTTTCAGGGCCAAATCGGCGCGATTTTCGCCTCGGCTTCCGGAAGATTTACGTTGCTGGGCGTGCTGGTGTGTTTGGTGGGCATTGCCATCAGCGGCATGGCGGGCATGTCCAAAGAACGCGAGATGTCCGATGAACAGAAGAAGGCCAGCATTGCGGAATTTAACTTTGGTAAAGGCATTTTGGTGGCCAGTTTTGCCGGCGTCATGAGTTCATGCATGGCGTTTGGCCTGGCCGGCGGGGCGCCGATTGCGACGCTGGCCAAGGCGCAATTGCTGGCCCACCACGACAGCCCGCTGTGGCAAAATCTGCCCATTCTGGTGGTGGTTCTTTTGGGCGGTTTCACCACCAATTTCATCTGGTGCGTGGCGTTGAATCTGTCGCATGGAAGCGCTGGAGAATATATTAACGCGCCGGGCGGCGACAATAATGGCGGTCTGGGCCGCGACGCCACGCGGGCCGCCAATTTCCATGATTCCATGGCGGAAATCAGCGCCACGGAGGCTGTTTCTCCGTGGGATACTGACGCACTTAAATCGCCTGCCGGCGTACCCACCGGCGCCGGGCCCGCGGCGGCGGCCGCGGAACTGCCCGACCTGGCGCAAATCCGCGCCCCGCTGTTAAACAATTACACGTTTTCCGCCCTGGCTGGAGTGATCTGGTACTTGCAGTTTTTCTTTTACAGCATGGGCGAAACTGAAATGGGCAAATACAAGTTCGCCAGTTGGACACTGCACATGGCCAGCATCATCATCTTCAGCACGCT
The DNA here is from genome assembly GCA_021828935.1 of Planctomycetota bacterium. GTDB lineage: Bacteria > Planctomycetota > Phycisphaerae > WQYP01 > WQYP01 > JAJZCU01. The sequence continues at coordinate 5,711 of JAJZCU010000108.1, forward strand.
CTGGGGCGTGGCGTTGAAGGAGTGGACCGGAACGAGCAAACGCACGCACTGGTTAATTGCGGCCGGTCTGGCCGTGTTGATCGGCTCCACGGTGGTCATTGGTTATGGGAGTTATTTGCAGGCGGCGGCAAACACTCATAAAGCCGCGGCTGCGGGTCGCGCCCACGTTTCCAGACGCGACTTGCGATCGCGCCTTTATGTGGGCGCGACCGGTCATCGCGGCCGTTGTGCCATTGGCATTGGTCGCGCAAATCATGTATCCTCTGTTTCGGTTAACCGGGCGGTTAGCTCAGTTGGTTAGAGCGCCGTGTTTACACCGCGGATGTCGGGGGTTCGAGCCCCTCACCGCCCAATGAAAAGCATTTCTTTGTGCCGATAATTCAACTGTCGCCTGGAGCGGACCATGAAAGTCACGTTTGGCGGGAAGCAGGGCTTTACGCTTATTGAACTGTTGATGGTCATCGCCATGATCGCCGTGTTATTGGCGCTGCTGCTGCCGGCTCTGGCCCGCGCCAAAGCCATTGCATACCGCGCAACCTGCGCCGCAAACCTGCGCGGCGTCGGCCAGTCCATCACCATGTTCGCCCAGGACCATCAACAAAGTGTGCCCGACACCATGCTGGTTTGGAACGACAACAGCGGCCATCCACAAAACTATGACGCCGGACCGTACTGGGAAGGCTCCATGTACTCGCGGCACTATTTCGATCTAATTGACCGTTACGGCGCCTCGGAAAAACAATTTATCTGCCCCGCGGCGGCCGCTGATATGGCGGCGCCCGTGCGCAAGCTGATCGGCGCGTTCAATGGCCTTGAATCGTTTGATTGCTACCCCGGCAGCTTTCCGCAGCGAACGGAAGCCGCGGTGCGCCTGGAATCGCGCACGCTGCCCGCTGCGCCGGATTATTCCGCCGGCGACTGGGCACTGTCTTACAATTTCGTTGAATTCCAAAGCTACGAATACATGGGAAACGATCCAAACCTGGCCGTTTCCCAGCCGTGGATGGTTAACAAATTAGGCCAGGGGGCGACCATGGGCAACGCGTTCGACAACAACCCGCCCCTGATGGCCGACGCCACATGGGTGCAGCCCGGGGGCGGGCCCGGCGGCGGCCCGAAGGTTGCGTTCAACCATGGACAACAGTGGACCGTAACGGGCTTTGGCCCCGCCGCGCGTGGCGCGATGACGTCCATGTTTCGGGGCGACGTGAAGGAAAATGTGCTGTATTG
>JAJZCU010000109.1 GCA_021828935.1 Planctomycetota bacterium
CGGCGTTGTGTTCGCTGCTTTCGGTGACAAAATGGCCCAAAACTTTCATGAGTTCAAAGCGCACGGCGTTGGTTTTGTAGCTGGCGGGGTCTTTCATGGCGGCAAACAGGCGCGGGTAAAGATCGACGCCGTTCTTCTCTATTTTCAAATAAAACGCCATGTGGTTGATGCCAGCGCAAGTGAAGGCGACTTCTTCGGGCTTTTCCTTGATATATCCCATGAGCTGGTCGAACGTGCCTTGGACGCTGTGGCACAGGCCCACCGCGCGAATGTTGCTGGTGCGGTAAATGGTCTGCATGTTCATGCTCATGGGATTCGAATAATTTAGCAGGATGGCGTTGGGGCAAATGTCCATCATGTCACGGCACAGTCCGGAAAGCATCGGGAATGTGCGCAGGGCGCGGAACAAGCCGCCCGGGCCGGTGGTGTCGGCGATGGTGAAGTTCAGCCCATATTTGCGGGGAATTTCAAAATCAACCAGGGTGCTGTCAAAGCCGCCGATTTGCACCATATTAATGACAAAATCGGCGCCACGGAGGGCTTCGCGCCGGTCCTGGGTTGCGTTGATGGTGGGCTTCGCGCCCATGCCCGCGGCAATTTTCCGGCATAGCGCAGCGCCCACGTTCAGGCGTTCGTGGTCAATGTCCATGTAACTGAAGGTGGCGTCGCGGAATTCCGGGAAACTTAGGATATCGCCGGTTAAATTGCGGGAAAATACCACGCTGCCGGCGCCAATCATGGCTACTTTGATCACCTGTGCGTCTCCGAAAAATACGGTGTAGTCCGCCCAACCATTATGGGAACCGGCCCTATTACAGGGACGGTGTCGGGCAAAAGCAAGGCTGAACCGAAACGTGCGATGGGTCCGTTTCCACAGGCGTAACGCCGAACCGCATACGCGACGCAAGCACGGTTGCATCGCGGGGTGTGACCGCGAATGCCGCCCCGCCATTAGCAGCGGATTGCAAACGCCAGTAGAATTTGTCCGGTCGCTGGAATCCGCGGCCGGAAAAAACAAGGTTGCTTCATGGTTATGACCGTCATCCTGTGCGTGCTTATCATCATTTTCTTCGTGGCCTTGGTGGGGGTTTTACGGTCGCCGGATTTCATTAAACGCGCCTGGAATTTCGTGGCGGTGAGCCTGGACACGCTGGGCGATTTCGGGCGATTTGCCACTGCCACGCTGGCCGCCCCGTTCGGCGCCAATAAAATGCAGGGTCTGCGCGAGTTGATGCGTCAGATGTACGAAATGGGAACGTTGTCCATCCCCGTGGTCATGATCACCGGCGGCTTCATTGGCGCTGTGCTCGCCGTGGAGGCCTACCCGCAATTTGAGGCCATCGGTCTGGCGGGGCGCCTGGGGTCGGTCATTATTGTTAGCGTGGTCAAGCAGATCGGCCCGGTGCTGACCGCCGTGATGCTGGCCGGGCGCGTGGGCGGGGCCATGACCGCCGAATTGGGCACCATGCGGGTGACGGAACAAATCGACGCGCTGCGGGCCATGGCCAGCGATCCGGTCCGTACAGTGGCGGCGCCGCGGGTGTACGCCTGCATTATTATGATGCCGGTTTTGACTATTTTCAGCGATTTTGTCGGCGCGGTTGGCGGTTGGTTTGTGGCGGTGCATATATTGGGCGTGCCGAATCATTCGTTTCTGCTTTATGCATCGCAGGGGGTGGACAACTACACCATTTGCGTGGGGCTTATTAAGAGCGTGTTCTTCGGGGTGGCCATTGCGTGCATCGGCTGTTACAAAGGATTTAACTGTGGCAGCGGGGCCAAGGGCGTGGGGCAGGCGTGTACGGAAAGCTTCGTGGCCAGCTTCATTACCATTCTTGTCATGAATTTCTTTTTGGCGGTGATGCTCAACGACATCTACCATCTCTTGTGGCCGATGTCGGCAAGTATGTTGTGAGGGAAATAGGCAATGGGCGTCGTTGTGGCCCCGGTCGGACCACTGTGCCCCTTGCCTTTCCGGCGGCCTTCGGTTGTACTGCCGAGTGTAATTTTTTTGACCACGCTTAACAGGGCGTATTCATGGCCATTGACCATCCTGCCGCCGCGCGGCTCAAGCAGCAGTTTCCACAGATTTCGCTGAAAGGCGCGGCGTTTCGCGATCAGACGCAGATTGCCGTTCCGGCGACGAATGTGTTGGAAGTGGTCCGTTTTCTGCGCGACGACCCAGACTTGGGTTACGACATGCTTTCCGACGTGAGTTGTGTGGATTATCTGAATTATGCAGGGTGGACGCAGGAACGCTTTGGTCTGGTCTATATTTTCAACAGCGTGCAGAAGCAATCGCCACGGCTGATTGTGCGCGTGTTCCTCAATGAACCAGCGTTGGATGTTCCTTCGGTCACGGGGCTGTTTGCGGGCGCGGAATGGTTGGAACGCGAAGTGTATGACATGTTTGGCATTCGCTTTACCGGGCATCCGGACCTGCGGCGTATTCTCACATGGGACGGATTTAAATCGCATCCGTTGCGGAAGGATTATCCGGTGACAGGCTTGGGCGAACGAACGGCCTATGCGGTCATTGATCGCGAATCATCGTAACTATGCCATGCATGGCGACTGTGGGCGTTGGGCAGATGGGCCTGCGGCGCCATTCCGCGCCGGGCGTGCGCTTCCGAAAAGAAATTCGCAGGAGGCATCGTGCGGCGGAACAAACCTGCCGTTGGCACGTTATACCAGCATGCTCTGGCGACGCTCGACAAAAACCGATAATTCCCCCGATGTTCCGTCGGCGGATTCTCCAATGGCCGCGTTTGGCCGGAACACATTTGTCGTCGCTGCGCCCGCGGCGCCGGGTGGGCCGGGCCAAACCCTCAAGCGCAACCATTTTGGGCCGCTGCGCCGCTGGCGGCAACAGCATCCGCGATTAAGTTTTTGGCTGGCATTTTTGGCCATCACGGCCGTCGGCACATTCCTAAGATTTTTTCGGCTCAGCCATCAGGCCATATGGGGCGATGAGGCCATTACCGTCTTACGCGTGGGCGGAACGTACCAACACACGTTGGGCTCCTTGCAAGGCCAAGGCTTCCCGCCCGGATGGTACGTGCTGCTGTGGGCCTGGAAAACGTTTCTGGAATGGCTGGGCGTTTCCCCCGCCACCGCGCTGTCGCCCGGGGTGCTGCGCGTGGTTCCGGCTTTCTTCGGCGCGGCGGCCGTTCCGGCGATGTATCTGCTGGCGCGCCAATTTTCCACGCGCAAATATGCGTTATTCGCCATGCTCCTGGCGGCCATCAATCCCTTCTTAATTTATTACAGCCGCGATTTGAAAATGTACAGTCCCTATTACTGTCTGGTCATTTTGCAGGCGGCGTTGTGCATCCGCTGGTTCTCCGGCGGCCGCCGCGGGTGGGCCTGGTTTACGGTCTTTTTCTTTGTCACTGTGGCCATGGCGCTGGTGGACACGATCACCTGGTTCATGGTGGCCATTGAAGTGATTTGGTTATTAAGCGTGCGGCGCGTGCGCGGGTTTACCGCGGTGGGTTTTGCCGCCGCCGTGGCCGGCGCCGCGGTTCTGCCGCTTTGGTGGTATACGCACAAAACCCAGTGGATGGTGGGCGTGGTGAAGGATAAATGGAACGGCGGCATTGGGTGGGTGGGGGACACGACGCATCTGCATTGGCCCAGCGTGGCCGGTTTGCCATGCGATCAGTTGCTGGGCTACCTATGGCCGCGATTCCCGCTGCAGCCGTGGGTCCGGAACTGGTTTGCGCTGCCGTCACATGCCATTTTGCATCTCGGCGCCTATTACTCCGGTGGAATGGCCGTGCTGGAATTTGACGTCGCGGCCCTGTTGCTGGCGTGTTTATTAATCGGGCTGCTGCCCTGGCGGCGCTGGCGGGGGCGCGGGGCGGGGCATCCCGTGGGGCGGCGGCGGGTGGCGCCGCGCTGGTGGGTGGCAGTGTGGGTGATTCTCCCGCTGGTGGCGTTCTACCTTGCGTCCCTGCCTAAACATGATGCGCTGTCCATTTTTCCGCATATGATTGTATGGGAGCCACGCTATCTGGGACTGGTGGTCCCGGCGTTGATCTTGTGGTTGGCCGCCGCGCTGGGGCGTCTGCCCGGTCGCATGTTCAGAACCGTAGCCTGTGCTGTGCTGCTTGTGGCCACCACGGCCAGCGCGTTGAGCAACGCTTTTACGTACCGCCAGATGCCCTGGAATGTGGTGGCAAAAACGGTGCTGCCTTATTTTAAGAAGGGCACACCGTCGGCCACACAGATGTTCGCCACGCAGATGCGCTTTCCGCAGAACGCACAACAAATGGACATGCTTTTTGCAGAGCATGTTGCGCCCACGCACAGGGCCCTGTACTACCAGGCCTACCGGTATTTGCCGCAGATGCATTACCTGGGCTACAACTTTGTTCGCTGGCACAACATGCTGCACGCGGTGGCGGGCTGGAACGCCATTGACACTATTGTGACGCTTGACGATTGCTGGTCCTGGCAAAACGATCCGCTTAACCATGCCTACGTGCAGAAAATACTGGGGCCCAATTGGCGGTGCGTACGCACGAAAAAGTTCCGGCTGTATCTGCGTTGGCGTTTTTTCGTGTTTCGCCGGTGGCGCCTGCGCATCTGGCAACGGGTCGGCCGGGTGGTTGCAAAAACGCCGCAGTCGAGAACTGCTGTGGCACACACCCACGGCCCGCCGGTTCTGCCGCAAATCGTGCCGCTGCTGCGATAGTAAAATCAGGGTGGAAACCGTAAGCGCCGGCACATCGCTGTTGCAAGAAAACGCCGCCGGACGAGGCGGTCCCGGTCGGATTAAATAAAAAACGCGGGCGGCACTTGATTGCCGGCCCGCGTCTGTATTTGCCGCCGCAACTGCGGGCGGCGCCCGATGGGGCAGCGTTACCGCATTGACGGGTTGGTGATGCGGTTCCGCGGCATGTCATTGTTGGAGGCGTACGCGCCTCCAAAGGCCGCAGCAACCAACCCGACCGCCAATGAAATAAACTCGCCCCAAGCCGCGCCGCGCGCCGTGTTCAGGGTGGGCTGTCCACGCGCCGGATTGGTGGTCATATGTGCAAGGCCGGCCACAATAAGTCCGTGGCTGGAAATGCCGCTCATGCCGCTAAAAGCAAGCAGGATAAGCGGGACGGCCAAGCCCCAAACCATCAGGCCGTGCGCCATGCCATAACGACCATCGCGCGTGGGCAGCAGGCCCGCAGCGAACACCCCGCCAATACAAAATGCAACGGCCGCAGTGATTACGGACCATATCCCGGCGCCCCACCCGTACGCGCTGCCGCCCGCAACGGAATAGACGCCGCAAGCGTATGCAAAGGAGCTGGACAGTGCTATCAGAGCGATAGTTAATAGTGCCCCGGCAATAATTGGCGCCCAAGCGATGCGACTAGTCATGTTGTCGTGGCGACGTTCCGCGTGATCATGTACGTAGGCGTCGTCATTTGTCCTAACGTTGCGATCATCTAAAACGCTTGTTGTGCCAGATGTCGTCGGTGCTGCGCCCATGCTATCAGGTGCGACCATTATAAAACTCCTTAAAAAGGAACCCGGATCCCGGGCGGCAGCCACGGGGCCGCCGCCATCTTTGCCTTGAGGGTACGGTAGCAACCGGCGTTCCAAACGTCTGGAAGCATGACCGTATTTGGGTGAGTTGAGCGATATAGGCGATGGCAATGTAACGCATTCGTGATGTTTGTCAGGCGGGCGCCAGCCATTTTGCCGCGCGGCGGGCGCGACGGTCACACGGACGCCAATTTAGCACGAAAAATATCTCCGGGGAGCCATGTGGTTCGGCAGAGGCGCCGTATGAGTTTGGACCGGCAACATTGTCCCCGCCTGCCCCGTGCCTGCGCGGCGGCACGACATATGGGTCACGCCGACTCGTTAAACGGCAACGGTTCAGCGTGCGGGGCGGCGGGCCGGGCGATCCCCACATGCCGATATCCGGCTGGGGTAAGTTGCCGGCCCTTTGAGGTACGGCGGATGAATCCCGTTTGTAACAAAAAAGGCTCCACGACATCTTCCAGGGTATCGCGCTCCTGTCCCATCGTGGCGGCAATAGCCTCAATTCCGGCTGGTCCCCCCTCGTAATCTCGCGCCAGCGCGTGCATGAAGCGGCGGTCCAGATCATCCAAGCCTAATTTATCAATGCCTTCCAATTTTAAGGCTTCTTCGACCACGGCGGACGTGAGTTTTCCATGGCCGCGCACCACGGCGAAATCGCGCACGCGGCGCAGCAGGCGGTTGGCCACGCGCGGCGTTCCGCGGGAGCGCGCGGCGATCTGGCCCAGCGCCGCAATGTCGGCTGACAAGTCCAGCAGGGCCGCGGAGCGTTCTACAATTTTTTGCAAATCGGCCACATTGTAAAAATTGAGGTGATGTACAATTCCGAAACGCGAGCGCATCGGCCCGCTTAACAACCCCGTACGCGTGGTGGCGCCGATGAGCGTGAACGGCTTCACGGTCAGGTTGATGGCGTTGGCGTGGGCGCCGGAGTCAATGATGAAATCCATCTTGAAATCCTCCATGGCCGGATAGAGGTATTCCTCAACCACATGCGGCATGCGGTGAATTTCATCAATAAATAAAACGTCGCCCTGTACCAGGTTGGTGAGTAAACCCACCAGATCGCCCGGGCGCACCAACGCCGGGCCGCTGGTGATGCGCGGGGGCGCGCCGTTAAGTTCCTCGGCAATAATGTGCGCCAGCGTGGTTTTACCCAGTCCGGGAGGGCCGTCAAGCAGCACATGTTCCATCGGTTCCTTGCGAAGTTTGGCCGCCTGAATGCTGATGCGCAGTTTTTCCACCAGTTCGCTTTGGCCGATGTATTCCTGCAACTGCTTGGGGCGCAGCGCGGGGTTTAGCGCGACCGGTTCATCTTCCGGGGTGCTTTGGGCGGAAATAATACGTTCGCGTGCCATGATTACGACAGTT
>JAJZCU010000110.1 GCA_021828935.1 Planctomycetota bacterium
ACCACCATTAGCGCCACCAAACCAATGACGCGGTCCAGCACCACGGTCACAGCGCTTTTGGTGGTGGCGCCGGTCACGCGGCTGGCGTAAATAATTTTAACCACATCTCCGCTGGTGGTGCCGGGAAGAAACGTGGAATAAAACTGACCGACAAAACTTAGCTCCAGGCATTTTCGGTAAGGCAGGCCGATGCCCTGCGGCTCCAGCAGTTTCATCCAACGGTAGGATGTTATAAGGAATGGAATGATCAGGATCGCCCATGCCGGGATTAACAGCCAAGGATCGGCCCGTAGAAATAAATCTTCCAAGCCGACCTGAATCGCGGCGTGCCCTTTGAAAGTTGCCAGGTACGTTTTGGGAATTGGCAGCTTGGGCGGAAAGAAAAACGGCCCGGCAGTCGCGAACCCATGCACCACCGTTCCTTCCGGCAAGCGGGCATAAAGCTTGGCATTTTTGAAGTTCAGCCATACCACCGTGCGGGTTTGGCTGATCACCGGCAGTTGCAGCGGCCTAAGGAAGGTGACATTGCGAATGACTGTGCCTTGGGCAATGGTGGCCTGGTCATGCCACGGCGTGCGGTGCAGCACCCACCATAAGCCCAGGACGGCTATGGTGATTTTTAACACGGTCATGGCATGTTTTTTAACGGACTTCTGCATACGCTTCCAAATGCGATGGCTGCGGAAAACTGCTGTGGCGCGGGCGCCATGTTAAGCGCTTGGGCCACGCCCACTTGTCTCTACCGGGCCGGCCGGGATGCCCGCGCCGGGGGGGCGCCGCGTGGCTGGACTACACGCCTAAATCGTTCCGGGTCAAAATAGATTCAAAGACGAACCCCGCGCCTTCGATATTTTCCCGAGCGCCCTCCTGCCGATCAATCACGGCCACAATTTTATCAACCGAGGCGCCGGCGGCGGCAATAACCTTTGCGGCTTCCAGCACCTGCCCCCCGGTGGTGGCAATGTCTTCCACGAGCAGGACCACGTCGCCGGGCAGAAGCTGGCCTTCCACCATTTTGCTGGTGCCGTAATCTTTTTTGGCGTTGCGGATAATGGCAAACGGCAGGCCAGAGGCCAGGCTGGCGGCGGCGGCCAGGGAGACGCCGCCCAGTTCGGCGCCGGCGAGGCGGGTGACGGCGGGCCCCCGCCGTGCGGCCATGCGTGCGCCCAAGGCGGCGAGAATGTCGGGCTGGGTTTCAAAAAGGTATTTATCCAGATAATACCGTGATTTTTTGCCGGAGCGCAGGGTAAAATCGCCTTCGAGGTAAGCGACTTCACGGATGCGCTTTGCCAGCGTGGCCTGATCAAGCATGGGGTTCTCCAAGCAAATTTCTGTAGGCTATGTTACCGATGCGGACGATTTTTGCGAGCAGGCGTCGCTGTTAATCGGGGCATGTCGCCGGGGCGCGACCCGCCGTCGTGGCTGTATGGGCGATTGTTGCGCATCTCTTATGACGGTCACCCCGGGCGTTGCGATTTGCTAATATCCGCCGTCGCGGATGGCTTGGGCGTTGGGGTTTTTCTTGAAGGCCACCTGCACCTTCCGCACGGCGCCTCCGGACAGGGAAAAACGGCCGATCCAAACGTCGTGGCCGCGATCCGTGAGTTCCAAACGCGGGCGGCGCCGTTTGGGATGCAGCAGGGTCCATTGGCCTTCGGTGCGCGCCTGCTGCAGCGCGGTTTTCAACATTTCCTGGGGCAGCCACAGGCGGTCGTTTATCGCCGGAATGTGGTGGGCAGCCGCGTAACGAAAAAATGCCTGCGCATTGGCGAAGCGTTTTCTTAGCAAACGCCACCGGGCCAGGAAGCTCGTGAGCGTGGCGCAGGTGGCCTGATTTTCCTTCAGGCGGGAAGGATCGGGCGGGAGGCCCAGCCAATACTTCCGCCACCGCATCTGGAAATCTTTGTCATCATTGCCGAAGGTGACGTTCCATGCATGGATGCGGTTGACATGCTCAACCAACAACCGCAGGTACGTACCCAGGGCTCGCCGGAAGCGGTGGTGGTCCGCATGGGCCAGAAAGTAAACCATTGACCATGCCTGATCGTAGTTTACGCCGCTGAGTTGGCTGTTCCATTCGCCGTGGCTCAAGCGGCGAATATGATGGATTGACATGAACATCCTGCGGCGCATTTCAATTTTGATGCGGCGCAGGCGCTCCGGCGGAATAATGCCCGTGACAAACCCATCGCCGGTGAACACGGCCTCTCCAAAGTATTCCGCCAGCCCTTCGTTCACCCAGGTGGGCAGATGGGCCTGCATTTTCCAGTAAACAAATTGGTGAAAGCCTTCGTGCTGGATGACATGCCAGGTCCAGGGCGTGGTGTGCCGCCCGGCAATGGCCATGAGCCTCCGGCCCATAAACACCCCGGCGCTGCCTGGCAGTCCGCCGGCGGCGTAATAATCGGCGGCGTGGCGAAACAGATAAAACGGCAATTTCTGGGTGATCTGGCCGGTGGTCCAGCCGCGGGTGCGGTCGTAATACTCGCGGAACATGCAGTTCATGCGCACCGCCGCCTGGCGCGCGGCCCGGGCGCTGACATCCGTGTATAAAATATAATAGCGCGTGTCGTAGCGTTTTAATCGGGTTTTGGCCATGGCCTGACCCCCGACCAGCAGCAGGGTCGCGGTCGCGGCGCCGGCCAGTATTGTCTTGGTATTGTGTTCGGCCACAACTTCATCCATTTGGTAATGAGAAATTCACGATGTTTCGGCGACATCCGTCGCATATGGCGTTGCCCGCAAGTCGGCGTGCCACTGCTTCGCCGAGCAACCGTTGGAAAAACGGCGTCCCTATATTAACCGCGAGTGCGGGTCAAACCAAATGCGCGGAAGGGGCGTCCGTATGGGAACAAGTTCGTCACGCGCAGAAAAAAAGGCCGCTCCAACATGAGCGGCCTCGCAGGTTCTATACGTGAGAAAATAACAGCCAGGCGCACCGCATCGCATCACGGTATGACGCCCGGGGGATACAGGTAGAAGTTGCGGTCATACACAAAGCCGAACCCATAGCTCATTCGGTACGCATTTCGCGTCACGGCCAGGAAGTTGGCCAAGGCATCGGTGCCGACATTCACCACATCGTTGGGCTTGAGGTAAATATCGGGTTCGGTGCCGTCGAAGATGCGCTGCAGATTGACTTCAACGATAACTTCCTGGTTATGGGCCACGCGCCGCGTGATCTCGCAGCGACGCGGAATGGCCAGCGGGCCTAAATTACCGGCGGCGGCCACGGCCATTTTCAGCGTGATTTTATGGCCGGTGAGATTGTAAGCTCCCGGCCGCGTCACATTGCCCATCATGTAAAATTCGCCGGGGCGCACGGGCGGAATGTTAATAATATCGCCTGGGCGGATGACGATGTTGTCCTTGCTTACGCCTTCACGCAAGGCCCGAATCGGGATACGGATGACGCGCTGCTGCACCAGCCGGTTTGGGGGCAGCACCTTGGAATACTCGCGTGTGCTGGGCACCTTGACGGGCTTCGGCGGACCGCTGTGCGGCAGTTGCGTGCGTTGGGGCTGCATTTCAATGGGAACCCAGCGCCCATCAATAAAGACCCACCGTACTGAATGATGATGCGCCGAAGGCGAGATGGCCTGTTGCAAAAGGGACCGGGTCTTTTTACTGCTCGGCGCCGCCATGTGACTTCGATGGACTCGGGCGCCGGCGCCGGTAGGTCCAACATCAAACTTGCCATGGTTAGCGTTGTTGCGCGCCAAGTCGCCGCTGTCCAGCGCGTCGGCCAGCGCCACGGTGTGCAGATGCGGCGTCAAGAATGATGCGTTGGATGATCGCTTGCCGTGATGGTCATCCCGATGCAGGCTGTGCATCTTAGCGTGCTGCTTGCGGCGCTTGTGACGATGGCGGCCGCCTTCGTTGCCGATGTGTTCCAGAACGCTGAAGGGGGCCGGCTTTTTGGACGTGCCAAAACGGACGGCGTGGCTTAGCTTCCGCTGTTTACGGTGATGCCCCTTCACCAGGTACGGTTCCTGCCGAATAATGTACAGCCAGTGCATGCCCGGTTCGTATTGCATGTCACCGGCCAGGGCCAGTGCGTCCAGCAGGCGGAAGTCGGGCGTGAGAATGTTGTACGTGCCGGGGCGCGTGGCGGCGCCGATAATTGAGAACACGCGCGTGCGCGACTGCACCACCTCCACGCTGACCTGCGGGCCGGGGCGCCCGATGGCGGGCGCTTTCATCTGGCCGCTGTTAATTAATATCTGGATAATCTTCTGCTGTAACTGCGTGGGCGTTAAACCGCTGCAGAGCACCTGCCCGATGAAGTCAAGATCAACGTACCCCAGGCTGTTGATGCGGCGCGTCTGCACCGATTCCTGTCCCGGCACCACAAGGTCAAATACCGAAACCTGCACCACATCGCCCAGGCCAAGCACATAGGCCTTGACCTGCGGCACCAAGTCGCGTTTGTCCGGGGGCCGCGAATCAGCCCATGGCCCTGACGGCGGATCTGAAATGTCCAAGGAGTCAAGAATTGGCCACTTCACCGGTTCCACCCGGCCAAATGGATTGGCTTTGTCGAACCGGCCCACCTGGGACGGGTCTAAAAAGCTGTTGCGCAAATTCAGGTAATTTCCAATGGTGCTGCAACCGCCCAGCCCGGCGGCGGTAACCGCAGCCAAAAGCAACATGGCCGGGCGGCGGAGCGACGCGGCACGGCCAACAGAGCGCGGCGCTTTGGTCGGTTGTGCCGGGAGTGGGCGCGAACACATGGCGGGAACGGCCTGATGCCCCATGAGTGTAATCCCTTCCATAAATTGTTAGACTAAGCCGACGCCGAATCGCCGTGAAACAATACCGGCAAACCAACGTGCGGAACAAAACGTCTTGTCAATGACTTTGCACGAAGGCACAGTTTCGGGCATTGTACTTAAACCGTCAAGTGGAAAATGCGCGGCGGCCTTTCCCACGCTTGGTGGTCGAAGAAAGGGTTCGTATGAGCTGGCTGATTTTTGGGTCCGGCGGGCACGCCGCGGTAATCGTCGATCTGCTTGCCGTGCTCAAGGCCGGGAGAATTATCGGCCTGTTGGACGACGATCCAAGACGGCGGGGTCATTTGGTTGGCGGGTACAACGTCATCGGAACCATCGCGCAAGCAAAAGAATTCTCCGGAAAATATCATGTTACTGACGCCGTGATCGCCGTTGGGCAAAACACGGCGCGCCATCGCTTGGGACTGCTGGCTCAGGAGGCGGGCCTGGTGTGCCTTCCCTTGGTGCATCCGTCCGCTGTGATGTCCAGCCACGTTGGCATGAGCGAGGGCTGTGTGGTCATGGCCCACGCAACGGTGCAGGCGGACGTACATCTTCATCCGTGGTGCATCGTGAACACCGGGGCGTGTGTCGATCACGGCTGTTGCCTGCAGCGAGGCGTGCATGTCGGGCCCGGGGCGGTTTTAGCCGGCAACGTCATGGTTGGTGAATTCGCATTGATCGGGGCGGGCGCGGTGGTCATTCCGAACGTGAACATCGGCGCCGGCGCGGTGGTGGGGGCGGGCGCGGTGGTCATACGCGATGTGCCCGTGGGCGCTACTGTTGTCGGCTGCCCGGCGCGGGCGCTGCCGGGGCGAACTGGAGAAGCGCCAGCGGGCTGAAATGGCCGCTGGCTTCGGGCGTCTTTTTTTAGATGATGATGTGCGTACTGACGGGAGGTCACTATGTCGGAAAATCGCAGGACCATGCTCATGCGCTCGCTGGCAGCGGGCGCTGGAATTTTAGGCGCTCCCGCGTTGCGCGTCGCGGCCGGTGGCCGCGCGGATGCGTCCACGCCAGGCTGGGAGCAGCAGGCGTTAAACCAGGGCGGGAAACTGCTGCGGGGCGCCGGCGCGACCGTGAATGTTCACAGCCACGGCGCCCGCGGGAACGGCAAGACCGATGATACGATGGCCATTCAGAAGGCGCTGGATGCGGCCGGCAAACAGGGCGGCAACATAGTGGCGCTGCCACGCGGTAATTACTTAATTAAAGGCACGCTACATGTGCCGCAGAACGTGACATTGCAGGGCGTGTTTCGCGCACCGACTGCCCGCACGCAAGACCACGGCAGTTGCCTGCTGGCCGTGGGCGGAAAGGGTAAGCCCGACGGCGCGCCATTTATTTCCCTGGACCAAAACGGCACGCTCTACGGCCTGACCATCTTTCATCCCGAGCAGACCTGCCCCAACCCGCCGGTGGAATATCCGTGGACCGTACGGCAACTGGGCGACAACGGTTCGCTGGTCAACGTGTTGCTGGCCAACCCGTGGCAGGGGGTGGATTTTGGCACGGTGACCGGCGGCCGGCACTATGTGCATGGGCTCTACGGACAGCCGCTGAAGTCCGGTTTATTTATTGATAAGTGTGAGGATGTCGGCCGCATTGAGAACGTGCATTTCTGGCCGTTTTGGCAGATTTCTCAGCCCTTACAGGCGTTTACATCGAGCCATGCCACGGCGTTTTCCATCGGCCGAACCGACTGGGAATACATGCCGAACTGTTTTTGCATCAGTTATCGCATTGGCTATCATTTTATCCGCACCAAATCCGGGGCGCCCAACGTGTTGCTGACGCAATGCGGTTCGGATGTCGGCCCGCTTTCCGTGCGCGTCGACGCCAGCCAGGAACACGCCGGCATTTCCTTTGTGAACGGCCAGTTCATGGCGGGCGTGCGCACCGGCGCCGGGAACACCGGCCCGCTGAAGTTCACCAGTTGCGGTTTCTGGGGCACGAGCCAGACGGATTCCCATGCCACCTTGGAGGGCTCCGGCCATACAACGTTCGCGGGCTGTCATTTTATTTCCTGGGCCCAAAGGAACAAAACTGCTCCGGCGATTCTGGCCCGCAAAGGCGGCGTGACCATCAATGCCTGTGAATTTTTGGACGCGGGAAAAAACCAAGCGACCTTGGAAAGATCGACTA
>JAJZCU010000111.1 GCA_021828935.1 Planctomycetota bacterium
GGTCTTGGCAATTCCCGGGACGCCGTGCGGCACGCTGTTCCGGGGACGGTACGGCCGCGGTAGCGGCGGGAATTATTAAACCGCTGATTACGCGGATTCACGCGGATAGGGACGACGGAACCCCCCAATTTTTCCGGCGAGATTATTACACCCCAACATTCCAAACCAAAATGGATGCAACGCCCCGCTGTTTTTTGCCAACTGCCAATGACCCATTTCCGCCGTATCCGCGTTCATCCGCGTCATCCGCGGTTCACGCCAGTCTGTCTTATAACAGCATATGCGACGCCGAAGCTCAAGACTTGGATATTCCCTATTAATTCGCCCATCGCGTTCGCCTCTGTGTTCTCTGTGCCCTCTGTGGCTAATATTCAATCGCCGCGACAATGATCTCCTCAGCGGCTTGTTTCCATGGCCCGCAGGTCGTCCACCCATTGCGCCACCAAGCGCATTTCCTGTTTGCCAACAAATTCTCCGGAAACCATCGCTTCATAGCACGTTAATAAGTTATCGCAGACGGCCCCGGCGCCCGGCTTTAATGAAAGGGCCTCCAGCCGTTCAGCAATTTTGCGATTGCCAAGATAACCGGAAACCTCATCGGCAAAATCGCGCATTAAATTGTGTTCATTGCGCTCCTGCACGGCTTCGGCGGCGTGAAATACCACGCCGCAGCCCAGTTCCCACAGGCAACGCTGGGCCACAAAGCTGCGCCAGATGTCGGTCATGCGGAAAGAGCAATAACTTGGCAAGTACAGCAGCGGATAGGCCTCCGGCCACCACCAGGTGGTTTGGCTGTTAAACGGGCACCATACCTTGCGGCCCAGTACCACGCTTTCCCCGCGCCGGAATTGAAAGTCCTGGTCCAACACCAGCCGCCACACCGCGTCCACATCCGGCGAGCCATCCGCCAGGCCCTGCTGAATCGGCGCCCGCACATGTTCCTGCGGCAACGCGGCCACGCCGGCGCTGGTGTCCCACGGGGGCGGCGCGGTGATGGAATCCAGCGGCAGGCCGCGCGGCCAGATCAGCGCATCGGAAAATGCCCGGTACACGTTGCACCAGCCGGGCGTGGCGATGCGCCGCGCCGCGGTCACGGGTTCGCGCAGATGCCAATGGTCATTGGGGGCGTTGTCATCGTCGGTTTCATAAATGCACGGGGCATGTTCCGAGATGGCTATTAAATAACCAAGATTTTTGCGGGCGTAATGGCCCACGGGCAAATCAGCGGCCAGCTTGAAGGGCAGACGGGTCTGGGCTTCCAATGAAACAAAGCGGCTGCCCGGAAGGTTAAATGTCTTCGGGCCTTTTTTATCCCCGATGGCCAGGAGTTGCAGGTTGTGCCGCTGTAATGTTCCGGCCAGCCGGCGCAGGCACGCCGTGGGTTCTTGAATGGTTGTCACCACGGCTGTCATTGGGCTGATTGGCTGCAATTTCCTGCACTCCCATGCGTACGGGCCCCTTGGTTTCCCGGTACAGTTGCCATAAATTAACAAATGCCTCTTTCAGGCTGGTCTTGCCCACGGACTTGCTGGGGCAGGAATATTCAATGGGCACTTCCACCCATTTACGCTGATGCATCATCTGGCGAATTTCTGTTTGGAAAAAATGGGCCCGGCTGCGCACCCCCTTTTCCACGACTTCCGACAGCGCCGCATGCGTGAAACATTCATACCCGCTGGTCATGTCGCGCATTTGTGTGCCTAACAGCAAATTCGCCAGGGCCGATCCGCCCCGGCTTATTGAATACCGCATAATGCCGCCCCGGTGCCGCCCGCCCGCAGAAAAGCGACTGCCTCCGGCATATTCCGCGCCGTTTTGCATCGCGGCGACAAAGTCTGGAATCTCTTCAGGCAGGTGGCTTAGGCCGCCGTCCATCTCCAAAATCCAGTCTGCGCCATAGGTTAATGCTTCCCGATACCCGCGGAAATAGGCGTCCACCACGCAACGGTTTTCCGGCGCCCAGACCAGCACCAGGCGCGGATCAGTCGCGCCGCGATCGGTGATGATGTGCCGGGTATTGTCAGAGCTGATTTTGTCCACCACGCAAAAGATACGGTCCTGGGGCAACAGATGGGCCAGCACCCGATCCAGAAATACGTTGATCGTGTCCTCTTCGTTGGCCAATGGCGTGACCACGGCCAGGCGTTCGTGGCGCACCGCCGCCGCCGCACCAGCGGGTTCGGCCGGAGGAACCACGTCGCCCGCACGGTTGGGGGCGGAACCGGCCACCGCTGGCGCCGGAGCGTTCATTTCTGAGGGGCCGCGCTGGTCTTTGGGCGCGCCAGTTGGCAGGCGCGATTCGGCGCCGGCGCCCGAAGTATCTGTCATCATAACCAAGGCAACTCACTGGCATCCAACCGCCGGACGCCCTGACGATGCCCGGTTTTTCCGGGCCAAAAGAAGAACATACAAAGCCAAATGCAACGCAAGACGGCACATTGCATAAACGCCCCCCGACGCGCCAACTGTTTATAACCTAATGTGAGGCGTAGTGGCAAGGCAAAGGCGTGGGCCGCGTTATGAGGGCGGGGTGCAGCAGAGCGGCAAACAAAAACGCGGCGGTAAATGATCGCCGCAGATGGCCCGTCCGGAGGGGGCCGCCGACGAACGCGGATACGATGAGGCCTGCCTTTTCCAAGTCGCTCCCCATCATCATCCCGTCGTCCTGTCCGCGCCATCTGCGGCATCCGCAGTTCTGCCGTGAGGCACGGAGTACGCCGTTCGGCGAATCGCGCGATGCATGCGTACGATTTGGCGTCCCGGATGGCCGCCCCTACTTTGGGGCCCACAAACGTGTCATTCGGCGCTGCACACAGTATATTTCAAAACGCATGTTTGACCACGGTGGCGTGAACTGCCGACACGCGCCATAATGGACGCGTGCGGCGACCATGGCGGTCTGGTTATTGGCGACCGCGGTGCCGGCGGCGCCGGGGCATTGGTTCTGACGTTTGGAAGATGCGTGGAAGAGCAAAATTTACTAAATTCGACCTTTCAAGCCGCGCGGCACCAGAAGCGGGCGTTGGTCTGCCCGTTTTTCACGGCGGGATACCCCGATCTTGCCGCCAGCGCCGGGCTATTGCGCACGGCCCAGGAAGCCGGATGCGGATGCGTGGAGTGGGGCATTCCATTTTCCGACCCCGTGGCCGACGGGCCGGTGATTCAAGCCAGTTTTACAGCGGCGCTGGAGCGCGGCGTCACGCCGGCGCGGGCCCTGGAAGCGGTGGGCGAAGCGCGAAAAAATGGCGTCACAATTCCGGTTGTGGCGATGGTAAGTTTTAGCATTGTGTTCCGGCACGGCGTGGAAATATTCTGCCAACGTTGCCGCGAAAATGGCGTCAATGGCCTGATAATCCCGGATTTGCCGCTGGAGGAAGCGCCAGCCGTGGTCAAGTTGGCTCGACACGCGGGCTTGGGCAGTTGCCTTTTGGTCTCTCCCGCAACGCCCGCCCGACGGCGCGCGGAAATTACCCGCTTGTGCGATGGATTTGTTTATTACCTTTCGGTGGCGGGCATTACCGGGGAGCGGCAAAAATTGCCGGCCGACATGGCCGATAATCTGGCCCAGATGCGCCGCGAGACCGACCAGCCCATATGCGTGGGGTTTGGGATTGCGACGCCGGCTCAGGCCGCGCAGGTCGCCCAACTTGCCGATGGCGTGATCGTCGGCAGCGCCATTATCCGGCGCCTCACGGAGTGCGGCGACACGGGCTCAACGGCGGCATCGTGCGTGGGCCCGTTCTTGCGGGAACTCGTTGCCGCGGTAGATGGCCGCCAGGCGAGCGCGCAGCCAGTTTGATGGCGCCCAATGTCGCGGGCAGCAGACGCCGGCGGCCTTTGCCGCCATAAATTCACGATGGCGAAGGCTAATCAGATATTTTGCGAATTTGGGAAAACATACGCCGGCCGCCAACGTTATGTATAGTATTACAAGAGGCTTAACTCCCGCAGACTGAAACTCATTGAGACTGGCACTGCGGAATTTACCTAACTGTTTACTTGCGAGTTTGTCTAGCATATGAGTCACCGCATCGTCGGCGATGGAACCCACGGTCCTGCTGCGGCCGCTGATGAAGCGGGTCGTAACGCGCAGGAACTGTCTTGGGTGCTTGCCGCGAAAGCAGGCGACCGCGCCGCATTCGGAAAATTGGCGCAAATGTATGAACGCCAATGCGCCGCCGTGGCGTTGCGTCTGCTTGGCAATTCGCATGATGCCGCGGAGCTGGTCCAGGACGCCCTTATTAACGCCTTCAAAAGCATTGGGCAGTTGAACCAGGCGGAACGGTTTGGCCCGTGGTTGATGCGGATTGTGTCAAACTTGGCGTTGAACTTTCGGCGGTCCCGCAGCAAACGACAGGTCAACTCGCTGGATGCGCCCGGGCCCGATGGCGAAATGATTCAGACGCAGATCGCCGGCGGGCAACTGCCCGAAAAGCCCCTAACGTCCGCTGAACTGGGCGTGGCCATACAGCGAGGCATCGACCAGCTTCCTGAGAAGCAACGTCTGGCTCTTGTGTTGTTTGCGTTGGAAAAAATGCCGCAAAAAGACGTCGCTGAAGTGCTGAATTGTTCCGTGGAAGCGGTGAAGTGGCATGTGTTTATGGCCCGGAAACAGTTGAAGAAGGTCCTGGCCCTTTATCTTTGAACATGAATGTGTCGATAATGACTCCTGAATCGATAAAATTTGACCGGTGTGCCATGGCAACCCCCGCTGCTGATAATCAACATCTAGACTTTCTGATCAGTCAGTACGTGGATGGCTCCCTTGACGCCGCCGGTCGCAAATACATCGAAACCCAAATCGCCAATGATCCGGGCAGTCGGCAGCTTCTCAAGGACCACCGGGATGTTCAGGATTTGCTGGATGACTACGCCAGCCGTCTGCCCATGATCGATTGGAACGGGTTTGACGCGCAGCTTGCTGTCCGGCTTGAAAAAACGCAGAGCCAGTCCAAGTCCAACAGCCACTGGCGATGGATCAAACCGGCAGCCATTGCGGCAAGCGTCATGCTGGCGGCGGTATTGGGTTATCAGTGGCATGGCGGGCGCACTGCCCCGCGCAACGGCGATGGCAGGGGCGCAATGGCAAGTTTGGGCGGCGGGCCGGCAATTCGCGTGCGGCTGGATCGTCCACATTTTTCTGGTGCCAGTGAGAGCATCGCCAAAGTTGCGGAACGCATCCCCGCCGCACAGACCGTAACTTTTGGCCATCTGCCCGGTCAAACCAGCACGGCGCGTGTCGTGGCGCGGGCCGACGGCGGGCCGCATTCCGGCCACAGCGCCGGCGGCACGGTGGGAATTGTCCGCCTGTTCGGCCCGGCGACAACGCCGGTTTCCAGCGGCGGACCTTCCGTGGCGGACCGCCGCAGTTCCGATCATTCTGACCCGTTGGGCATCAATGCCCGATTTGGCCCCCACCAAGCCGGCCCCGGCTCCGTTTCGGCCATGGCGCCGGAACCAAGTCTTTTGCCGGGTCAAAGCGGAAATTCCTGGCCGGTGCATTAAACAATTTCCCGTTCCCACGTTTCAAACACCCGCGTTCGAGCTCCGGGCGGGCCAAGCCGCGCCAAAAATATTATTTTATATGGCGCCGTATGTTACGGTCCCCCCGCGTATCCGCGTTCATCCGCGTCAACCAAGGTTTAATTCGGCGTCGCGGTTGTTCTGATCTGTGTAATCTGCGGGTGCCCACTGGGCGATCTGTGGATACCGTCGTTGTCCGTTCTCGGCGTGCCGGGCACTGGCCTCAATGAGAAGCCTAATCGACACCCTCTGTTTGAAACGGGGGGAAACATTCTTTGGGCCCAGCGCGGGCGGGCCGTTCACTGTTTTGGGGAATATTCCGACAGCAACTCGCGGATCACCGGCTGGTTGGGCTTGATCCGCAGGCTTTGCCGCCATTGTTTTAATGCACCGCGCGCCAAAGCAACGGCGGGCGGATTTGAGCGCAGGGCCTGCGTCATGAATACCACGCCCAGGCCGTTACGGGCCTGCGTGTAGCTGGGGTTCTGCTTCAGCGAATTCTGGTAAGCGCGCATGGCGCGCGGCATGTTTCCTAATTTATAATAACAGTACCCCAGCCGTTCGCTGACCAGGGGCGACGGGCCCAAGCCCTCGGCGGTGACGAGCGTCTCGCGGGCCTGCTCATATTGGTGCAGCTTGAGGTACTCCGCGGCGAGGTCCAGATAAATTGCGGACTGGTGCGGGTCCAGTTCCACGCTTTCCTTGAGTTCATCAATGGCCAGATGCAAATAATGCGGGTTCTTGTCGGCAAGTTGGGCGTAAATGGCGCCCAAATTGGCGTGTGCGGCGGCGGACTTCGTGTTTCCCCGCACCGCGCGTTGTGCGTAATCCATGGCGGTGTAGGGGTGGCCCCCTTCCGCGTAGACCACGGCAAGATTGGTGTTGGCGTTGGTGTCGTACGGCCTCAGCCCCACCGCGTCTTGATACGCTACAACCGCTTTGCGCAGTTCGTTGAGGTACTGGTACATGAGTCCCAGTTCATAGTGGTTGTCGAAATCGTACGGCTCAAGCTGACAGGCGCGCTTGAAGTCGGCGGCGGCAAGTTCATACTGCCGACGTGTTTTGTAAAGCTGACCGCGCGCCGCATACGCCAAAACCAAATCGGGATTGCGGGCGATAGCCATGCTCAATTCGCCGATGGCCTGCTGCACATGCCCCTTCTTGGCCTCGAGCGTACCGCGCAAAAAGTAATGCAGGCTGGACCGGTCCTGGCTGCATCCAGCCAGACCGCCAGCGAGCAGAATTACCGCTGCGGCCAAACAAGAACGATGCTTTTTCATGATCTCAACGCAACTATAGCATGGCGCACGGGCGGTGTTA
>JAJZCU010000112.1 GCA_021828935.1 Planctomycetota bacterium
TGCCGGTTCGTGGGTGGTGGAGAACAACACGCCATTGAGGAAACCGCCGCTGAAGAGAAAACCAGTCTGAACACGCAGCGGCTGGGCGCGGTGCTGGCGGCGTTAAAAAGCTGCGGCGCCGGCAGCGTGCTGGATCTGGGCTGCGGCGAAGGCAAGCTGCTGCGCCTGCTTTTGGGCGAAAAGCAATTTGTTAAAATTCTGGGCATGGATGTTTCCTTCCGGGCGCTGGAAATCGCCGCCGAGCGCCTGCATTTGCAAACGATGCCGGAAAAGAAGCGGGCCCGCATTAACCTCATGCACGGTTCGTTGAATTATCGCGACCGTCGGCTGGAAAATTTTGACGCCGCGTGCGCCGTGGAAGTTCTTGAACACTTAGACCCGCCCCGCCTGGCCGCATTCGGCCGCGTGGTGTTTGAATTCGCGCGCCCGAACACAATGGTTATCACCACGCCCAACCGTGAATACAACGGGCAATGGGAAACGCTGCCGACAGGTCAGTTGCGCCACAAAGACCACCGCTTTGAATGGACCCGCGCGGAGTTTCAGGCCTGGGCGAACGGTATCGGCGAACGCTTCGGCTACCGCGTGTCATTTTTGCCGGTGGGCCCGGTGCATCCGGAAGTCGGGCCGCCGACGCAGATGGGAGTATTCACCCATGCTTGAATCTATCTTCACTGCTTCCGCGGCCATCATTCCCATTGGCACACAGGTGGTCAGCCGCGTGCCCATTAAAGGCGGACACGGCCGGGCGCTGCATCCCATTGGCGTGGTGGGCGTGGTGGTTACCTCGCCGGTGGATCATGAGCATCGGTACCGCGTGCGCTTTCCCGACGGGTTCGAGGCCTTTATGCCGCGGCATGAATTGGTCATTTTGCGCGACTTTCAACTTGGCGGGATGCAACATACCGGCACGGCGCTGGAACATGATCTGCGCCGGCATGTGATCTTTCAGTGCGTTATCGGCTCACGGGCGTACGGCCTGGACCATGCAAATTCTGATACCGACCGCCGCGGCGTGTATCTACCGCCGGCAGACATGCAGTGGTCGTTGTATGGCGTGCCGGAGCAATTGGAAGACCCGGAAAATCAGGATTGCTATTGGGAAATTAAAAAATTTCTGGTCATGGCGCTCAAGGCCAATCCCAACATTTTGGAATGTCTCTATTCGCCGCTGGTGGAACAGGCCACGCCGCTGGGACGCGAGCTTGTCGCGCTGCGCGAAGCGTTTCTTTCGCGCCTGGTGTATCAGACCTACAACGGCTACGTGCTTTCACAATTTAAGAAACTCGGGCAGGACATGCGCAACACCGGCGCCGTGAAATGGAAGCATGTCATGCATCTTATCCGGTTATTGTTGGCCGGCATTACCACGCTCAATGAAGGCCGGGTGCCGGTGCGCGTGGAGCGCCACCGCGATGAATTAATGGCCATTCGGGATGGGCAACGCAAATGGGATGATGTTGACCAATGGCGCAAGGCTCTGCATGAGGAATTCAATGCCGCCGCCGAAAAAACCGCCCTGCCCGAACGACCGGATTATGAACGGGCCAACGCTTTCTTAATAAAGGCCCGCCGCCACGCGGCCGGAGGCGCTGATGCAAGTTGATGCGAAGCTCATTGAAACCGCCGCCGCCCACCCGCGTCCGCTGCTGTTCGCCACGATCAGCGGGGCCCACCTGTACGGCTTTCCCTCGGCTGATTCCGATTTCGACCTGCGCGGCGCGCATGTGCTGCCCCTTCGCGAGGTCGTCGGCCTGGTCACGCACATGGAAACCATTGAGCGCGGCAATCAGGCCACCGCCCAACAGGATGGCCTTGAGCTTGACATCGTGACGCATGACATTAAAAAATTCATAACCATGTTGTTAAAAAAGAACGGCTATGTGCTTGAGCAACTGCTCTCCCCACTGGTGGTCTATACCACGCCCCAGCACGATGAACTAAAGTCGCTGGCGCCGGGCTGCATCACCCGCCACCACAGTCATCACTACCTGGGCTTTGCCCATACGGAATGGAAATTGTTTGAAAAAGAACACCCGCGCCGCGTCAAGCCGCTGTTGTATGTGTACCGCGTGCTGATGACCGGCATCCATCTGATGCGCACCGGAGAGGTGGAGTGCAACATCATGCGTCTCAACGAAGAGTTCCGGCTGCCATTTATCCCCGACTTGGTGGCCCAGAAAACCGGAGGACCTGAACAGGGCGCCTGCCATCAGCCGGACGCGGACTTCCATCACCAGCAGGTTGAACGCCTCACCGGCCTGCTGCGCACCGCACATGAAACCAGCGCCCTGCCTGATCTGCCCACCGCGCGGCCGGCCCTGGAAGACCTGCTGCTACGCGTTCGCATGGCAACGCTTAACGCCCCCGACAACGCGCCCCCGGCAAAGGATTGCACATGACCCTCACCTTCCCTGAACTTTCACTGGTGGTGCTGATTGGCGCATCGGGATCCGGCAAGTCCACGCTGGCACGGCGGCTGTTTAAGCCCACGGAGATTCTCTCATCGGATTTTTGCCGTGGGTTGGTTTCTGATGATGAAAATTCCCAAGACTCCACCCCCGACGCCTTTGACGTACTGCATTACATTGCCGCCAAACGGTTGGCCGCAGCACACTTGACGGTGATCGACGCCACCAACGTGCAGGAAGAATCGCGCCGACCGCTGGTGGAACTCGCCCGCCGCTTTCATTGCCTGCCCGTGGCCATTGTTTTAAATGTGCGGGAAGACGTGTGTCACCAGCGCAACCGCGGCCGGGCCGACCGCAACTTGGGGCCGCATGTCATTGGCAATCAGTCGCGGCAACTGCGGCGCGGCCTGCGCGGGCTTTGGCGTGAAGGGTTTCGCCATGTATTTGTGCTGGAAACGCCGGAAGAAATTGACGCGGCGGTTATTGAGCGGCAGCCACTGTGGAACAATCTGCGCCATGAACACGGGCCATTTGATATTATTGGCGATGTCCACGGCTGCTGTGATGAACTTATTGAATTGTTAGGAAAACTGGGCTATCAAAAGGCCGACCAGTCCGCCGTGTACGCGCACCACGCGGGCCGCAAGGCCATTTTCGTGGGCGATTTGGTGGACCGCGGGCCGCGCGTTTTGGATACATGCCGTTTGGTGATGGCCATGGTGAAGGCCGGCGGTGCGCTGTGCGTGCCGGGCAACCATGACATGAAATTGCTAAAGAAACTGCGCGGTAAGAAAGTACAGGTCACGCACGGCCTGGAAAAGACGCTGGCCGAACTCGACGCCCTTGACGCGCCGGTGCGCGGCGCCATGCAGCGCGATCTTTCTGAATTTATTGACAACCTTGTCAGCCATTATGTGCTTGATGACGGTCGCTTGGTGGTGGCCCATGCCGGCATGAAAGAAGACATGCAGGGCCGCGGGTCCGGCAGGGTGCGCGAATTCGCGCTATATGGCGAAACCACCGGTGAAACCGACGAATTCGGCCTGCCAATCCGCTACGACTGGGCTTCTGAATACAAAGGCGCCGCCCATGTTGTTTATGGCCACACGCCCGTGCCCGAGCCGCAGTGGCTCAACCACACCATCAACATTGACACAGGCTGTGTCTTCGGCGGAAAACTCACCGCCCTTTCTTATCCGGAAATGAACTTAACCAGCGTTTCAGCCCGGCAAACATACGCCCAGCCGGCGCGGCCTTTTCTTCCCGATGCCACTGCGGCCCCGGCCCTTACCGCCCAGCACGAACATGATGATCTGCTGGACATCTCCGATGTGCTGGGCAAACGCATCATCGCCACCCGCCTGCACCATGATGTCACCGTGCGCGAAGAAAATGCCATCGCCGCCCTGGAAGTCATGAGCCGCTTTGCCGTGAATCCCAAATGGCTGATTTACCTGCCCCCCACCATGTCCCCCTGCGCCACCAGTGATTTGCCGGGTTTGCTGGAGCATCCCGCGCAGGCCTTTGATTATTATCGGCACGAGGGCGTGCCACGGGTTGTTTGCCAGCAAAAGCACATGGGGTCGCGGGCGGTGGTCATTGTGTGCCAAAACGAGGATGTCGCCCGGCAACGCTTCGGCGTGGTCGAGGAAGGCGCGGGCATATGCATCACCCGTACCGGCCGTCGTTTCTTTGATAACGCCGCGCTGGAAGGCCAACTGCTGGAATCTGTGCGCAGGGCCGCCACGGCCGCGAATTTTTGGGAAACGTTCAACACCCACTGGCTTTGCCTTGATTGTGAACTTATGCCATGGTCCGCCAAGGCCCTGGAACTGGTGCGCCAGCAATACGCCGCCGTTGGCGCCGCGGGCGATGCCGGGCTGCGGCAGGCCGTGGCGGCGCTACAACAAACGGCCGAACGCGGCGAACAGACTGTGGCGGGGCCAAACGGTTCGTTGCTGGAACGCTATGCCATGCGGCAGCGGATGCTTGCCGATTATACCGCCGCCTACCGCCGCTATTGCTGGCCGGTCAATTCCATCGCCGATTATAAGCTGGCGCCATTTCATCTGCTGGCCACGGAAGGACAGGTGCATGTCGGACAGGATCATGCGTGGCACATGCGGCAGTTGGCGGCCCTGGCGGAGGCGGGCCAGGTCGACGGATTATTAATTCCCACGCCCCACCGCGTGGTGGATGTCACCGACAGCGCCAGCGAGGGCGCGGCGACGGCCTGGTGGGAAGAGCTCACCGCAGCCGGCGGAGAGGGCATGGTGGTCAAGCCGCTGGAATTCATCGCCCGTGGCCCGCGGGGGCTGGCGCAGCCGGCGGTGAAATGCCGGGGGCGGGAATATCTTCGTATTATTTACGGCGCCGAATATACCGCGGATGAGCATTTAACGGAGTTGCGCCACCGGGCACTGAGCGCGAAGCGTTCACTGGCGTTGCGTGAATTTGCCCTGGGCGTGGAAGCGTTGGAACGTTTCATACGCCGCGAACCGCTCACGCGAGTGCATGAATGCGTCTTCGGCGTGCTGGCGCTGGAAAGCCAGCCGGTGGATCCGCGGTTGTAATGGCGTAATGACCACTCGAAATCACCGTTTTTGCTTCGGCATGGATTGGCATTATAATAATCCACGGAGCATTCTTATGAGCACCATTAGCGCAACGCGCATGACGGCCCGGCAGTTCCTGGAAATGCCCGAAGATCCGCACGAAATTCGCCGGGAACTGGTGGATGGAGAAATTGTTGTGAGTCCGAGTCCAACGTTCATGCACGGCAGGGCCAATTTGCAGTTGGCGGTAATCATTGGAAGCCACATTAAGACTCGCAAATTAGGGGAGTTTGCCGGCGATGTGGACAATACCGTGTCCAAGTTCACGGTTCGGCGCCCCGACCTGTTCTACTTTTCAAACGCCCGCCTGCATCTGGTCAAAGGCAAATCCGTGCTTGGGCCACCGGACCTATGCGTGGAGTTTGTCAGCCCCGGGAGCGAACGCATCGACCGGGTGGAAAAATTTGCGGAATACGCGGCCTACGGCGTGGCCAATTATTGGATTGTAGACCCCGCCGCAAGAACTGCTGAGGCGTATGTGTTGAAAGATGGCCACTACACACTGGCTGCCAACGGCAGCGGTAACGACATCGTACGGTTTCCCCCCTTCCCGGATTTGGAAATTCCACTGGCTGAATTATGGTGGCCGCCGCCGGGCTGATCCTGGCATGGCCTAAAACGGCTCGGGAATTTTGAACCTCGAAAGCAGTATCTCGACCTGTTCTCTGATAGCCGAAAAATCCGCGGGCGGTTGGGCGATGCCCGCGGCCGCGGCAACCTCAACGGGTTTGATTCGGAAGTCCATATTTGAATTTCGCACGGCTTCCAGATGCTCCTTGCTCGGAACGCCGCCCGTAATGGCCCCCTCCTCTAATAAGTAAATAATGTTCAAACGCCATGGGCCGTCGCTCTCCCTTTTGGGCCAGGTTTCGGCGTTGATCAGATGGACCCCAAATGCCTTAAATGCGGCCAAAATAAACGTGGCACAGGTCAGCCCAACATGGCCGGGGTCCCCCACCGCAGTCGCATCGGCCCGAAAATATCCCTCAAACGTAGTCATGCCGTATGGTACCTGGCCCTGGCGATTACGAGCCCAGATCAATCTACAAAAGGCTGCGACATTCACGGCTCGCTCTATTGGAACATTGAGTTCTACTAAAAAATCAAAGTTGTCCGGCATTGGCTCGGACTTCAGGGCGTTGTGTCCAGCCAAGTGTAGAAACACCGGATTGAGATCAGAACGGACGTGAAGTATGCCCACATGCCGCGCATGCCTCATTAGCAACACGGCGACCGGCGCAATATCGGAATTAGATTTTTCGCCTGGACCAAATGCGACCACTTGCCCACCTGCATTCTATAGGCCGGCCAGAAGTTGGTCCGCGTCGGGGCGCTCCGCCGTGAGGGAGGCCCGAACACTAGCGAGTAGACCTGCCCGGCTCTGCAGCCGACTGGACGCGGCAAGCGTGATAGTTAATATTCCCAAAATCAAGGTTAGGGATAAGTCGCTCGGGCGAAGATCGTGTAGCAGACGATCACATTCGTCAAATTCCCCGTCTGAAAGCGCCCTGTCCATCCTGTCGTATAGAATATCAAGCGCCGCACCTGCGCGCCCCTGCTTTTCCAGTTTCAGGCACGTTTCCAGCCACTCTGGCAGGGCGCATTGGATGTCCAGTGGTGTGACCATTTGAAATTCCGATGCAAAACCAAGGTCGTCTCCCGGCGACGCTGGCGGACACCCCACAACACTATTTTGCCGCCAGCCGTTTGGCCGCCATTCCATAACGCTGAGCTGGTGAGAACGATGGCACATGGCGTTTG
>JAJZCU010000113.1 GCA_021828935.1 Planctomycetota bacterium
GCAGTCGAATATCCTGCCAATGTATATCCATGGATGGATTTGCAAAAGCGTTGCGGCGTGCGGCACATCATGGTTCCCGAACGCAACGGACGCATCGACCCCGAGGAAATTATCGCAGCCATCACGCCCCGTACGCGCCTGGCGTCACTTTCGCATGTGGAATATGCCAGCGGTTTTCGGCACGATCTGGCCAAAATCTCCGCCGCCTGCCGCGCCAAAGGAGCGCTGTTTTGTGTCGACGCCATTCAAACCTGCGGCGCGCTGCCGGTCAATGTGCGGGCGATGGGCATTGATTTTCTTTCCGCCGATGGCCACAAGTGGCTGCTGGGCCCCGAAGGCTGCGGCATTTTTTATTGCAGAAAAGAACTGCTGGGCGCCCTGCAACCGGAAATTGGCTGGATGAACGTTGTTAATTCCAGCGACTACGCAAATTACGACTTCACGCTGCGGCCCGACGCCCGGCGCTTTGAATGCGGCTCATACAACATTCCCGGGGTTTTGGCGCTGGGGGCGGCAATCAAGCTGCTTTTGGATGTCGGCATCGAACTGGTTTGGGCCCGCGTGCTGGCCCTGACCGATCAGTTGTGCGAGATGCTGGCCGCCAAAGAATACGCCGTGTTCAGCAGCCGCCGCGCCGGAGAACAAAGCGCCATTGTATCCTTCACGCATCCGCGGCATGATTTAAACAAAATAGTGGTGGACTTGGAAAAACAAGATATTATCGTCGCCCTGCGTGGTGGCCGGTTGCGCGCCAGTCCCCATTTTTATAACACCGAAGACGACCTGCACCGCCTGGTCGATGCATTGCCGTAAACACGCGCAAGGCGTCGCCGCCATCATCAGAGCCCAGAGCGTCAGCGCCGGCCCCGTCGTCGCCCATCAGAGCCGAAAGCGTAAGCGCCGGGCCGTCTGGCGGACCGTCCTACCCGCGTGCCGGAGTCAGCCTGCACGCCAGCTCCGTTGAACGTGAATTTTATCCGCCCGGGTTTGGGCTATTGCCGCGGAAAAGCGCGGGCTTAACGGCGCGCTGCCGGCTAAAGATGTACTTGCCGACAGGCGTTAATCTGTGGACGCCCTCTATCGCCGGGGCGCGACCAACGGTCGCGGCTTTATGGCGAACGCTACGCATCGCCGGGCGGCGAATCTTTGCAATGTCCGGGGTAACAATTTTCGTTCTGCTGCCACTTCTTATAAGATGCCCATGGTATGCCCCTGAACACCGCTCGACCTTCCGCCGCACGCCGTCTGGCCCTGAACCTGGTGCTGCTTGCCATTCTGGGTTTGGCCCTGCTCTCGGCGGATGGGCTTACCCGATATCGGCGGCGCCAGCTGCGTCTGGCGCACAGGGCCACGGCGCTACCGGGCGTCGTGTCACCGCTGCGGGGCTTTACCGCGCAAAACCCGGCGGCGTATGCCAGCGGAAAGTTGGCGCCGGTGGCGGTGTTCACGGGCCGGGCTGATGGTCTGCCGCGCCGGGCGTATCTGTATACCGGCGCCATCCGGGGGCCGGTGAACCCGCTGGTGACCATTGCCATCGCGCACAGCCTGTATGCGGCGGCGTGGACCGCGTTAAAGACGCAGCCCACTGGAACCGCCATGGAGCCTGTGCCGATAAAACCGTCTGGCGAGGCGTATATCATTCAGGGTCGCCATCTTAGCCAAGGCGGATTCGTATGGACGATTACGGTGGCCCGCGGCGCCTTATTCCGCACGTTGGTGTATTTCGGCCCCGGCGCGGAAACGGCGCGGGATGTGTTCAATGAGCAATTTCTGCAGGCAACCGCCTTCGCGGGGCCTGCGTAGCATTGATGGTCCGCCAATGGAACGCCCAATGGAATTGTCTACGATAAATAAGGAAGTTTAAATGTTGCGCATCGGTCGCAAAGTATCGTTATTGGCTGTTTCTGCCGTGCCCATTGCAGCGCTTGGCGCCGCCGCGATCGCCGGCCCGCCGGCCAACGCGAGAATGTCGGGCCGTGCGGCGCCGGCGCCGATGCGCGTCATCCGGCGCGATCAAGCCCGGTTGGACGACATCGCCAGTTGGTCGGTGCCCCACCGCAACGCTGATGGCAGTAAAAATATTCTCGGCAACAAATTTCGTGACCAGGCGGGCGGGTTTGTCATGCGCCCGCCGCGTCACACGCTTACGATTCAGCAGATCGGCCTGAACCTCGCAAGCTTTGTGAATCGCACCCGCAAGTGGGCGGTTTACGTGCGCTTAAGTCCGCTGCGCCGAAATATCCCGGTGCCGGCCATGCTCAAGGCCATGGCGGCGCGGCTGCAAACGCAGTTTCAGGCGGTGCAACTGCTGGAAAGCCGGCAGGAAGTCATTTCGGGCCGACACGGCGGCGTGCAGGTGGCATCATTTGACGCCACGTCCGGGAAGGCGCCAATGGCGTTGTTGCGTCAGCAGGCCATCATTGAAGTGCATCCAAATCGTTATTACGTGATCACGCTCTTTACGCCATTGGCAGATAAACATGCCGCATTGCCGGTGTTTCGCGCCATGGTCCGCTCGTTTCATGTCTTGAGCCGCAAAAAAGTGACGGCGGAGCGTCGCGCGGCCCTGGCCGCGGGCAAGGCCTGGCTGAAACACGTCAGTGCCGGGCGCCTGAAGAAACGGTTGCTGGCGCGTCCGCAGCTCTTTGGCATCTACATGAAGCACAAAAATGTCGGGTATCTGATGATATCAGAATCCGTGGCGCACAAAGGCGTCAGCGTGCCACGGGCCAATTACAAGGGCCTGCTGGTGGAGGTTGACAGCCGCATCTTCCCCGCCGCCGGCGGCGTCTCAAAAACCCAGGTGCTATCGTTCTGGGCGTTTTCGCACCAGGCGGCGCGGCCGACCACCGACGGCCACAGGATGGCGGCGGTGCGTGGCGTGCAATACAGCGCCTGGCGGATAAAAACCGAAACCGTTCAGAGAAACTGGCATGTGACACAAACGGAGCATCTGATCCTGGACCCGACCAAGAAAAAGTATCGCGTGGTCAAAAGCAACACCTCGCCGGTGCTGGTACACTGGGCTACTGAACTGGGCACGCAACAAACTGCCCGGTTTCCAGTATTCGACCGCAAGGGCCACGAAACCGGCGAATTTGTGCCCCAAACCCGCATGACCATCGCCCATGCCCGCGATCATGCCCAGAATTCGTCGCGGCATCTGCAACACTTTCCGATACCCGGTTCGATGCCGGTGCTGCCGCCGGCCCTGAACTACCTCTGGCCGCGCATGGTCAATTTGTCGCATCCACAGACCATGGCTTTTTTCGCCTATAATTCATCGCAGGAACGGCCCGGGCTGCGCATCTTACGCGTGCTGGGGGCACAAACCATCACCGTGAACGGTCGGCAGATGCAGGCGTATAAACTTACAGACGAACTGGACCCCGGGGAAACGAGCCTGTGGGTGAATTCGCAAGGGAAGATTCTGTTCATGCGAACCAGCGATGGCACCAGTCTGGTTCCCACAACCGCCCGGCGCATGCGGCGCCGCTGGGGTCAGCGACTTGCGCAAATGCGGGAGCTTTTGAACGGTCGATGACTTGCGTCGCGACCGTAGGCGCCGTGATCAATCTTGACGCTTCCGCTGTTTTTCGCAAGCGTGATGCGCCGGAGGCGGGCGGCAGGTGGGCTGATGAAAAGTGTGCCCGCGCGCCGAGAAGTAGTGGAAGCGGGCCGTGCTGCCATCCCGCATTCAATCGGCGCATTGTCCGGCGCGTTATTCGGGACGCTGTTGGGCCCGCAAGGCTAAAAGGATATGCCCACGACTTTGGTTGAACCTGCATCCCCCGCCAACACCGCGCCCCGCCGCGCGCCGCGCCCCGCCATGCCGCGATTTGTGCGCCTGCTGTTCATCGCCATTGTGGTGGCCGGCCTTGGTACGCTGGCCGTCAATATCACCAGCTACCTGTCACACCGCCAGAGCCGCATCGCCCAGCTCCAGCGCGAGCGTCTGCAGCTTCGCGAAGTGATTCAGCGGCTCACGGGCCGGTCGCGCCGAGCCCAGTTGGTTGTGGCCGGGCAAACCATTAACGGCTTCGGCAAGGTGCTCCGCACGCATTTGCTCTGGCAGGAATTTACCATCGGCCCCCACGGCAATCAGACGCCGCTGCCGGTGCGCAAATTCACCATTCCGGGCAACATCGTGCATGTGGATGCTTTTGTATTAAAGTTTCAGGATAAATACGTGGAAGAGGGCAATGTGCTGCGCGGCAAGTCTCTGGCCCTGTTTCGCCGGATTTATGGCGAGTCCCAGGCCCCTGACAAGGCCATTCCACTGGCGGTCAAAGGCGCCGTGCCGCTGGCTTACCGCGCCAAGCTCAATCGCACCAACAGCTTTGAACGGCAACTGTGGACCAATATCTGGCAATTAATGGATCACCCCAAAATGGCCGCGAAACAGGGCCTGGATGTGGTACAGGGCCAGGACGTGTACCGCCCCGTGTTCCCCGGCAAACTCTATGAAATAGATTTACAAAACGATGGCGGCCTGGAATTCCGGCAGCGGGAGGGCGAGTCGGCCTTGGTTCACAACATGCTTATCCAGGCCGCCCGCGACCACACCCGCAGCGCGGCGCGGTAAGGCCGCCGAATTATCAACTGGCGCAATGGGCGGCACTGGAGCCCAACGCAGCCTCGCGGGCGAAGAATGCGATTACACCACGCGCCGGCAGAGCCGGGTGCGTAGACGCCCGCAGCCAATGGAAGCTCATAAAATAAACCGCTGAGGCGCGGAGACGACGGCTAGGTAAGGGGCGCGACGCTTGTGAGGCGCTTGGGGTAAAAGGGGGCGGCCACAAATGGGGGGTGGCCATCTTGGCCGCCGGTTCGTCGCCTGCCATTT
Organism: Planctomycetota bacterium; assembly: GCA_021828935.1. Classification (GTDB taxonomy): domain Bacteria; phylum Planctomycetota; class Phycisphaerae; order WQYP01; family WQYP01; genus JAJZCU01. Next base: position 4,847 of record JAJZCU010000113.1, read on the forward strand.
GGCGTCAAATCTTGGCGTGGACATGACTGCGGCGGGCGAGAAGCCCCCACCCCACAACAGAAAGCCCGCCCCCCAAAATTGAGGCTCCCCGTCCGTCCTCCGTTGGTTCTCAGCGATCTCCGCGCCTCAGCGGTTTTTTTTATGACCCCTCAGCGGCGCCGGGCGTCCACACACTCTGCGCTGCCGGCGCTGTCCGCAAACATTCCGCGGAAATCGAACGGCCGGCCAAAAGTAGCGCCCGTAAAATTGCGCCACTGCTGCCGGCTCACGATATAATTGAAAATAGAAACCTAAAAACCTCTCACGTCAACTCGCGCGTGCGGAACATGGCGATCGCCAGACTCAGGCCAATGCCGATGTACAACAATCCATACAGTGACGCAAAGCCCACATAACCCCAAATTTGCCCGTAGGATGGCGCCCCCTTGATGTATTCGCTGCCCACCGTGAATTGCCGATAAATCAGGGCCTGATTTAGATCAAAATTGGACAGAAACGGCAGCACATAACTGCCCGCGTTTGCCAGCGGCTGCCACGGGTTGCCCAGATGCAGCAGCGGGACAAAACGTGTCATGTTCGCGCCAATATACAATAGCACAATGGCGGTCATGTTCAACGCCATGGCAAAGCGCGTGGCAATGGCCATGCTGATGGCCGCCAGCGTGCAGACCTCCATAAACTCCAGCGCCATCGCCGGCCACAGCGCCAGCAGACCCTTGTCGTTGGACCAAAACAGCGCCATGGTTTCCTTGGCGCTGGCCGCCACCTGAAAGTCCACCCTTTTATCATCAAAATATCGCAGGTACGCGCCCGCCGACGCGCACAGCGTCATGACCGTCATCAGTAACAGCACCAGGCACACCACGCCCAGATATTTGCCCACAATCACCTGCCACCGGGCGATGGGTTTGCTCATGAGCGTGAGCATCGTGCGGTTTTCGATTTCTTCATCCACCACCTTGCCGGTGGCAAACACCATGGGCACAAGCGCGAACATCAATACAAATGACATGGCCACATCGCGGTACAGCTTGGTGTCTTCTCCAAAGGTGTTAAAAGGGACAAAGGCGCAGATGATGATGGCGCCCAGCCCGATGCCCAGCACAATTAGCGTGAACGGTTGCAGCAGCGCTTCGTAATAAGTAACGCGCACGATGGCGCCCAGGCGAAACATGCCCAGCAAGCGCAGTACGACCATATCAATAAATCCGGCGAACAGCACCGAGGCCGTAATCGCATACGAAATAACCGCGAAGAACTGAGCGTTCGCGGCGTGGTTGGCAAGATTCCCGCCGTAAGCCGCCGCCGCCTTGGTATTGTGCTGCGCAATCAAGGCGTTTTGCGCCTCAGTTAGATGCAGATAATGAAGGTATGCGCCGTACAGGCTCAGGCTCAACACGAGCATGGCCAGCAGAACAACAAAATAAATTTTGACCGATCTCGTCACGAGTTTTCACCAAATGAAAAAATGCGGGTCCGTCAAGAGAATATCGGTTCGGGTTCGACGCGGTTAATAAATCACGCGAACGCGTCCCGGAACATTCGCCGCGCCTTGTGCGGCGGTGGCCATGGTCTTTTCAGCGGACTGCTCAATGTTACGTATGTTCCGCCCAAAATGTTCACGCAGACGCAACACCAACGCATCGGCCGCCGCGGGCGGGCCTTCCAGCACCAATTCTACCCGACCATCGGCCAAATTGCGCACTGTGCCGGCCAGCGGCAACTCTTTCGCGAAATTCGCCACCGTCGCGCGAAAGCCAACGCCCTGCACGCGTCCGGAAAAATAAATGGTGGTGCGTACGGAATTTTTCGGCCCGGCATCCATACCCAGAGAGTGTGCGCGGGCGCACCGAAAAACTCAACTGCAAAATCGTCCACGCGTGCGAAGGGGGCCAGGTGTTTTCTTCGCAAAC
>JAJZCU010000114.1 GCA_021828935.1 Planctomycetota bacterium
GGCCCGGCACGCCGCGCCGCCCCACGAGCGCTTCGCCGGACGGGCGTGCCGCATTGAGGACGGGCGCGGGGTTCCCGTCGCGCGCAATGTGCTGCTGCATCACAGCGGTCGCATCTTCGGCGACCTGCCCCTGGCGCGCGCCACCCGGTGGCGGTGGGGCCGCGGTTACCTAACGTTCTTAGATTCCAGCGGCCGCCCTTGCATGGCGTGGGAGAGCGCCGCGGAAGACGCAGACGCCTTGCGCGGAATCGTTGCGGCCAGGCGGCCTAACGTTGCCGGCCGGCGGTGGCGCGCCGGGGCGTTACGCGTCCAGGGCCAAAACGCGGGGCGTCGGGGCCGGCGGCAACCGGCCCAAAGCCGCGCCTGCTTCCCCAGCGGTTACCCCCTGGTGGCAGGGCCGCGTTTGAGGTGGTTGTCGCAAAATACAAAGAAGACATTGCATGGGTTGATTGTCTGGGCGAACACGCCACCGTGTATTCCAAGGACGCAACTGAGACGCGGCACCGTCGCCTGCCCAACATTGGTCGGGAGTTCGGCACATATCTGCACCACATGGCCGAGCAATACAACCACCTCGCCGATTGGACGCTTTTCCTGCAGGGCGACCCGTTTCCGCACAACTTATTGAGCATTGAGCAATACGCCGCGGACGGGGAAGACTTCATCGCTGACCTAACGATTCAAACCGACCTTGATTTCCGGCCTGGCTGGACATCGGCTACGCAGCCGATCCACCGCGCGGCCATGTGCGATTTTCTGCGGCAGGTGGAATGCCGCGACGACATCGCCAGCTTCCGCTGGGCCGCCGGCGCGCAATTTTCCGTGAGCCGCCAGTGTATCCGCCGCCGCCCACGTGCGTACTACCAGCGCCTCTGCAAAATCGCGCAGCAGCCCCACGTCGCCCTCGGCGGCGCCGTTTACGACAACCACCACTTGGGCTACTTTTTTGAATTTTTCTGGCACAACATCTTCGCCGAGCCGTGGTGATTCTCGCGGTCCATTGGCTGCCGCGTCGGTGCCCGCAGTCCTGCCCTAAGCCGCGGCTGCGGCGGTTTTTCATTTAGCATGTGCGCCATGCGTCTGGGAAAAAATGTGCCATAGGTTCACGCGAGCGGCATAGAAGCGAGCGTGGTTTCGCGCCGCGGACCGCATGGGTCGCCAGCCGGAATAATCTCGCCAGGTATATTTTTGACGCTCCCTACTGGCCGCGATCGGAAAACCGCACCAACCCATCGGCGAGTTGATTCAAGTCACCCCACAGCGCCAGTTTGCTGCGCCACCGTTCGGGAATGCCCGATTCGCCGTAATAGGCGCCGGCAATCTGCCCGCACACGGCGCCGGTGGTATCGGCGTCGCGGCCCAAGTTGACGGCTTTTAGAATGGCTTCCTCAAAAGAACCAGAATTGGCGAACGCCCACAGCGCCGCTTCCAAACAGTCAACGACGTATCCCGTTCCACGGATGTCAGGCGGTTGGCGAACCAGAAAACTTCCCGCCGCCACCCGGGCCACGTTGGGGTGCAGCGGCTGGGCGTCCCACATGCCGGCCACCGGCGTGTAATCGGGCGAAAGAAGCGTTTCTTTCTTCACTTGATGCAGCGCCCCCACCAGCAGACCCGCAAAATATCGGCAGGCGTCCACGCACTGTGTGTCCTGGTGGGTGGTGCGAGAGCTTTCACCGCCGTAGACCATGGCCGCCGCGGGTTGGTTGCACCATGCCATGGCCACCGGCCCAAGCCGCATCAAAGACCCGTTACCCGCACTGCGGGCGTCTACTGGCCCGCACCATGGCCGTCTGCGGGCAGCAAATTCAGTTAGGGCGCCGCTGGTCTGCCCGCCAATGTCAAAGTTTTTTCCGATTGAAGAAAAATGGCCATCTTTGTCCCAGGAGGTATACAGGTCCAACTGGTTGATCGGGTCGAACGTCTGTTTGTTAATAATGCTTTCCGCCAGACACATGGCCATTGACGTGTCATCGGTAAATTCACCCGGTTTTAAATTGAACACCCCGCCGCCGACCATATCGTCGATCGGATCGAACGTGCCCGGCAGCTCGAATTCAAGCGTTGTCCCCACCGCATCGCCGGCTGCCAAACCAATCAACACGCCCCGGATGTGATCGGCGTCGGGTTTTTTCCATGCGTGCGATGCTTGGCGGCCGGGGCCGTCTGGTGCGGCGCCAGAGCCAGCGCCGACGCGCGTCTGCGCCCCGCGCCGAGTTTCCCATTCCCGGACAAATTCGTTTTGCGCCGGAGTTTGCGGCGCGAGTTTCCCAGAATATTTGGGGTTGTCGGCACGCTGCCGCTGGATATTCTGAAGCGCCGCATCTGCCGTCATGCCCGTTGCTACCAAATAACAGGCAGCCACCGTGCCGGTACGGCCGTTTCCGCCCCAGCAATGCACATATGCCAGTTCACTTTCCATAACCGCGCGCCGCAGCCGTTCCACAATGGCCGTCATCACCTCAACGGTAGGAATGCCCATGTCCGCAATGGGAAAGCGCTCAACCGCCACAGTTCTTCCACCTTGGCATTCTTTGACAACACGGGCGTAGTCGGGAAACGTATGGCCGTTCCGGTTCACCTCGTGAGGCTCCTGCAGATTCACAAACACCCGGACGCCAAGGTCCAGGAGTGCTTTGATGCGCGGTTCGCAACCCTTGCCGCTTTCTCCCGGAAAACAGCCCGCAAGCACCTTGTCTTGGTCAATCCACCATGTGAAGTCCGGCCTGTTCATTCGCTATTTCCTTTCTAAATTACCGTCGTGTATTGTACGCAACGTGTGATGACACGTTTGTGACTGGCCTTTGGGCCAGGAAAACTTATGCGCCGCGTATGTGTCCGATGGCCGCACGCCCAGCACTTTCAGAGCGGCCCCGGCAATGCTTGGGCCTGAGCTGTTTCGGCGGCGCCCGGGTAGTGACATTTCTAATGCAACACGACACGCTTCGGCGGCGCCGTTGACACAGGGCTTATTTTGCATCAGGATTTGGCTCACAGGTTCTTCCGCGCGCGGCGATGGTGACTTCCTGCGGTGTACGAATCCTGAATAAACTGCCGCACCTTTCTGTTTTGGACGCATGAAAAATCCTGAAGAACTCCTGCAACCGGTGCTGCTGCAACTGTGTGTGATTATTCTGGCAGCCCGCGTTTTCGCCGGGCTGTTTCGGCGGCTTGGCCAGCCGGCGGTTGTTGGGGAAATCGTGGCCGGGCTCCTGCTGGGGCCATCCTGCTTTCAACGGCTTGCGCCGGGCCTGTGGAATTTTGTCTTTGCGCCCCGAAATCCCGCGGTTGCCGGCATCATGGAAACGCTGTCGCAGCTTGGCCTGATTTTCCTGTTATTCCTGATTGGCTTGGAATTTGATTTTTCCCACTTACGCCGATACGGCCGCGCCGCCATGGGCATTTCCATCGCTGGCATGGCGACGCCATTTGCCACCGGCGCCGCCTTGGCGTGGTGGATGCTGCCGCGCCTGCCAGCCGCCGATGCCCCCGCCAACCACCTGGGCTTCTACCTGTTCATGGGTACGGCCATGTCAATTACTGCAATTCCCATTCTGGGCCGCATGATGATGGAATTGAACATCACCCGCACGCGGCTGGGGGCGGTGGCCATCACTGCCGCGGCGCTGGATGATGCCGTCGGTTGGATTCTGCTGGCCACGGTAACAGCGGTGGTGAAGGCCGGCGCCGGGGCTGATTTTTCCCCATGGCTAAGTCTTCGCATGCTGCTGGAGACGGCCGGGTTTTTCCTCTTTGTCATCTTGGCGGCGCGGCCGTTGATTTTGCGCTGGGTGAATCACACGCTGGCGCGGAACAACGGCGTGATGGGCGTCAACGCGCTGGCGGTGGTGCTGGCCATCCTGCTGCTGTGCGCAATGGCCACCAGCGCCATTGGGATATTCGCCATTTTCGGAGCTTTTATTTTGGGTGCGGCGCTGTCCACCCATCGTGAGTTTCGCGCCGCCGTCAGCAGCAATATCAGCACGTTTGTCACGGCCTTCTTTCTGCCGATTTTCTTTACCTACACCGGCCTGCGCACACGCATTGGCGTGCTGGATTCCTCCACCCTCTGGGTTATGGCCGCCCTGGTTGTGTTGGTCGCCGGCGTGGGTAAGTATGGCGGCTGCACCCTCGCCGCCCGCGTCAGCGGCTTTTCCTGGCGTGAAGCCTCCTGCATCGGCGTGATGATGAACACGCGTGCGCTGATGGAATTAATTGTCATTGATATTGGCTATGATTTAAAGGCCATTCCGGCCAGCGTGTTTTGCATGCTGGTCGTCATGGCCGTTGCCACCACAGTTGTCACCACCCCCTTCTTGCTACGCAACATGCGAGAAACGGAACTGGAACCACACATCGCACAAACCGGCTTCGTGCGCCGAAGGGCCGGGACGGCGAGCCAAAACAAGACCTAAAACAACAGGTCGCTATTGACATTCCGCCGGCTCTTGATATTTTCTTGATGACTCGCTGAATCGAGTGCCGAATGTCGGCTTTGCCGGCAACGGGGGAACCAGCGGTTGCAGCATCTGCGGCCGTGCGTTGGGTGGCAGCCATCACAGCCGCCACCCGACAGGGGCAAATCCGCCAGGTGTTTGGTGGAACCGGTCACAGCGCCGGTAGCCCGTCAGCTAACCTCGCAGGCATCTGCTGGAGACAGCCGAGGCGTAGCGCGTTTTGCGCGCCCCGCCCGCCGTCTGTTGTAGTCGATGGGCCGACCCTTCCATTTTGCGCATCCCCTGCGCACCGCCGGCGCGCGAATTGCCATGCGCTGCGCGGTTCCGGTTTGCACTGCCACGCCCACCCATTGTTTCCAGCGCTTCGTTGATTGTTGTGGAGATTCTCTGCCATGATCGAGACGCACCAGGAACGTCCCCGTGAACTCAAATGGTATCACGCCGGCCCCATGCTTTACGGCGATTGGGGCACCAGCCGCTTTTACGTGCTGGGCCTGGCGTTTTTCTACAGCCTGCACGCCAGTTTTTGGTACGTGGCCGCCGTGGGCATGTTGGTGGCTTCCGTCGGCTGGGCCTACACCATTATCTGCCGGTGCTATCCCGACGGCGGCGGCGTATACTCCGCCGCCCGCCACACCAACCAGCAACTGGCGGTCGTCGGCGCGTTGCTGCTGTTCGCGGATTATATTGTGACATCCGCCCTGTCCGCCTTTGCCGGCATGCAATACTTTCACCTTAATCCACATTGGATCATTCCCGGCGCCATTGTTGCCATTTTATTCGTGGGCGTTATTAACTATATTGGTCCGCGCCGGGCGGGCACATTCGCGTTGATCGTGGCGATGGCCACCCTGGCCCTTACCGCCGTGATCGTTGTTTTCACCATCCCCCACCTGGCGCTGGGCTGGCAGAGGATCACCCCCTTTGACAAGGTGCCGGGATCGCCGCGCCACAAATGGGACAGCTTTGTGGCCGTGGTGCTGGCCCTTTCCGGCGTGGAGGCCATTGCCAACATGACCGGCATCATGGTGCCGCCGGTGGCAAAAACCAGCAAAAAGGCGATCTGGCCGGTGTTGCTGGAAGTGGTCATTTTGAATTTGTTGCTGGCCGTGGGCATGAACGCCCTGGTGCCCAACCCCAAAAACCCCAGCGTGGATTTCACCCAACCCGCCCGCGTACTGCAACACGAGGTGCGCTCCTACAAAAAAGAGAATCCGAATTGGGCCAGCGTCCCGGCGGAAAAGGCGCACATCGTGGCCATTGATGTGAACAAAAAGAAGGAAGACCGCATTGAAAACGCCGTGCTGGGCGTTATGGCCCAGGACTTCGTCAACCGTCCGTTCTCACTGGTATGCGGTGTGGTGTTTGGTCTGCTGCTGATTTCCGCCGTGAATACCGCCACCGCCGACATGGTAAGCATTCAATATGTAATGTCGCGCGATGACGAATTGCCGCACGCCTTCACCAAGCTAAACATTTTTGGCGTGCCGTGGCTGGGGCTGATCGCAGCCATCGGCGTGCCGATCTTAATACTTTGTTTATTTCATAATCTGGACACGCTGGCCGATCTGTACGCCATCGGCGTGGTGGGGGCCATCTGCATCAACCTGGGCAGTTGTTCTTATAACAAGAAAATGCCGCTGAAAAAGTATGAACGCATCGGCATGGGCGTGCTGGCCTGCGTGATGGGCGCCATTGAGATCACGCTGGCGCTGGAAAAACACGACGCCCTGATCTTCGCCAGTTCCGTGCTGGTTACCGGCCTTATCGCCCGCTTCTTTACCAAGACGTACCCCAAACTTTCAGCCGGCGCCCGCGGGGGCGTTACGTCGGTTGCCGGCGCCATGGCGCTGGGCGGCGCCGCCACTGCCGTCTATTTTGGCTACCACCTGCAGGCGACGAATCTGGCCATCGCGGTGTGGTTGTACATCGGCGCCGCCCTGCTGCTTGCGGCGGCGGTGTTCAGCTTGTACACGGCGCTGTCAGTGGCCCGTCGCCAACCGATGACGACCACGGAACTTGTGCCCGCTAGCGCGGCGCTGGCCCCGGCGACCGCCGGCCCGGCGAAAGCAGGCGCCGCCGCCCCGCTGGATATGAACCGCCCGCGCGTCATGGTGGCTACCCGCGGCAGCACGCGCCTGCTTGATTTTGCAGCCAATTACACCCACCAGATCAATGGTTTGTTGTTTGTTATTTTTGTGCGACCCCTGCAGGTCAGCTTCGCCGCCGGCACGCGCGGGCCACGCCCGGAAGAAGACCCCGCCGCGCGCGAAACGTTTATGCTGGCCCGCGA
>JAJZCU010000115.1 GCA_021828935.1 Planctomycetota bacterium
TGGTCCCATGACGCACCCGCGGACATTCTGGACCATGCCAACAATCCCTTTCGCGAGAAAAATAATTTATCCGGAAAATTTGTCTTTATGTACAGCGGCAATCATTCGCCCGCCAACCCCCTGACGACAATTCTAAGCGCCGCCGTGGAACTTAAAGACCATCCCTCCATTCGCTTCGCATTTATCGGCGGGGGACTGGGCAAAAAAGAGGTGGAGGCGGTTCAGGCGGAGCATCATTTGGACAATGTGATCGGGCTGCCCTATCAGCCGCTGGATCAAATAAAATATTCCCTGTCGGCGGCGGACGTCCACATTGTTTCGCTGGGCGAAGAGATGGTGGGGGTGATTCACCCGTGCAAAATCTACGGCGCCATGGCGGTGGGGCGGCCGATTTTATTTCTGGGACCCAGCCCCAGCCACATCCGTGACATTTTGGATAAGCACGCCATCGGCTGGCACATTGCGCATGGAGACGCGGCCGGTGCGCGGCGCACGATCCTGGAAATTCAGGCCACGGCGCCGGAACAGTTGGCGGAAATGGGACGCCGGGCGCAGAGCGTGCTGCGCGAATCGATGAGCCGGGACCAGTTGTGCGGTCAGTTGTGCGCCGCCTTGGAAGATGCGTTGGGGCTGGGGCGCCCGGCGCATCGTTGACTGCCGCCCGCTGTTTATCCTTGCCATTGGGCAGGCAGGCTCGTACTATAAATCCAGCAGCTTTATATGCTTACGGCTTGCGGCGGCGGTGGCGTCGGGCCTGATCTTTAGGGGAACGTCACGAAGGGCGGACGCGCGGCGGGCGGCCTTTGTGGCACGCATGTAAAGACTGAAATTTGTCACTTGTTCAGGGCGCATTCATGGCGAAACGACGTAAAGAACTTCCCGAAATTTTGGTTGAACTGGGCGTGCTCAAGGCCAACGATGCGGCCAAAGCTCAGGCCGCGGCCACCAAATCGCACGAACGCATCGAAGATTTGCTGGTGCGGGCCAAGCTGGCTTCCGAAGAAGACGTCACCAAAGCTCTGGCCATCCAGAATGATATGGAATACATCGATCTTGATAAGCACGGCCTGGCGGCCAGCGACTTAAATTTGCTCCCCCCGGATCTGATCCGGCGGCATCAGGTGCTCCCGATCAGCAAGGAAAATGGCAAGCTGCGCATCGTCATCGGCGATCCGAACGACCTGGAAACGCTGGAAGCGCTGCGCTTTCGTCTCAACATGCCGCTGGAAACCTGTCTGGGCGTGAAGAGCAAAATCAAGCAACACATTGACCGCCTGTTTGCGGATGAACGCAAGAGCATTGACGACATCATGCGGAAGATGACCGTCGATCGCGGGGCGTCCATTGATATTAAAAATGCCGGCGGCGATGGGGAAGAGGCGCCAATCATCCGCCTGGTACACGCCATTTTAAGTGAGGCCGTGAAGAGCCGGGCCAGCGACGTGCATATTGAACCCATGAACAACCGCGTGCGCGTGCGTTACCGCATTGACGGCGTGTGCGTGCAGCGCGACAACATTGAACGCCGCATGAAAGGCCCCGTGACGGCGCGGCTGAAGATCATGGCGGGAATGGACATTGCCGAAAAACGTCTCCCGCAGGATGGCCGCATTAAAATGGATGTCGATGGAACCACCATCGATTTCCGCGTAAGTTCTCTGCCAGCCTATCACGGTGAATCGTTGGTGCTGCGTATTCTGCGGCCGGATAACGTGCGCGTGGGCATTCAGGCCCTGGGGTTTGAAGAGGACGATTACAATAAGTTCCGTAAGATAATTGCCCGCCCCAACGGCATTTTTTCTGGTCACGGGCCCGACCGGCTCCGGGAAAACCACGTCGCTGTACGCGGCCCTGGGTGAATTGAATAAACCAGACCGCAAGATTATCACGGCGGAAGACCCGGTGGAATACAATTTTCCGGGCATTAATCAGTGTCAGGTAAGAGAGGCCATCGGGCTTTCATTTGCAAAGATATTAAGGTCCATGTTGCGGCAGGCGCCCAACATTATTCTGGTCGGTGAAATCCGCGACCTTGAAGTGGCGGAAGTGGCGATTCAGGCGGCGTTAACCGGCCACTTGGTGTTCAGCACGTTGCATACAAACGATGCCCCCTCGGCGATCACCCGATTAATTGATATGGGCGTGAAGCCGTTTTTGGTGGCGTCTTCAATTCAGGCGGTCATGGCCCAGCGGCTGATCCGCGTGCTGTGCAAGGAATGTAAGCAGCCCGACCCGGACCCCGATCGCCGCACGCTTTCGCTGCTGGGTTTCACCGATGCGGAATTGGAAGACAAGGTAGTGTACCGCGCGGCGGGCTGCCCGGCCTGCAACAACACCGGATATCGGGGGCGCCTGGGCATTTTTGAAATGATGCCCATGACCAATGAATTGCGTGAAATGGCCTTTAAGCGGGCGGCAACCAATCAGTTCCGCCGCGCGGCGAAGGCGGCGGGCATGAGAAGCTTGCTGGAAGACGGCAAGGTCAAGATATTAAATGCCACCACCACACCGGCGGAAATCGCCCGGGTTACGCAGGCCGAAGGCCTGGTGGTGGACCAGTAAACGCAGATTGGGCGCGGGCCGCGTGGTTGCGCGCTTATTCATCAAGCGAGTTGCTTCCCGGAAGAATAATTTAGAAAGTAGCATATATGTCGCAACTTCATATTGATCGGCTGCTGGAGACGACCATTAAAAAAGGGGCGTCGGATTTGCACCTGCATGTGGGTCGGCCGCCCGTGCTGCGCCTCAATGGGCGTTTACGCGACCTGGCCACCAAAGTGCTGGAACCCGATGACACCATGGCCCTGATGAAATCGATCACGCCGGAGCGCGGCCAGCAGGAATTCACCGAACAGGGCGGCACCGACTTTGGCTTCGCGTTCGCCACGGCCGACAACTCCGCCAGCGCCCGCTTCCGCGTGGCGGTGTTCCGGCAAAAGGGAAACGTTTCGCTGGTTCTGCGAAAAATCCCGTACAAATTGCTGTCGTTTGAACAAATTGGTCTGCCGCCAATCGTGGCGGAGCTATGCCGCCGCCCGCGGGGGCTGTTTCTGGTCACGGGGCCCACGGGTTCGGGCAAAACCACCACGCTGGCCAGCATGGTCAATTTTATTAATGACCAGATGGACCGCCACATCATCACGGTGGAAGACCCCATTGAGTATTATCACCAGCATAAGAAAAGTTTGATCAGCCAGCGCGAAGTGGGGCACAATAATGATGTGCCCAGCTTTGCGGAGGCGCTGCGTCGCGCCCTGCGGCAAGACCCCGACGTAATTTTGGTGGGCGAGATGCGCGACCTTGAAACCATCGAATCGGCCATTCGCGCCGCGGAAACCGGCCACTTGGTCTTCGGCACGCTGCATACCACCGGGTGTCAGGGCACCATTAACCGCATCATTGACGCCTTTCCCGTGGACCAGCAGGAACAAATTCGCGTGCAGTTGTCCACCACCCTGCTGGCGGTGCTCAGTCAGGCCCTGTTGCCACGGACGGATACCGATGGCATGGTGGCGGCCTACGAATTTCTGGTGGTCACGCCCGCCATCGCCAATTTAATTCGCGAGAACAAGACGTTCCGTATTGATTCGGCCATTCAGACGGGTAAAAAATTCGGCATGCAGTTGCTGGATGACCATTTGCTGGACCTGTTCCAATCCGGAAAAATCAACGCGGAGGAAGCGATTGATAAAAGCCGCCGCCCCGCGGACTTGGCCGAACGCATGGGCGCCCGCATGAACCGGCCGGATACGGAAAAGGAAAATGAGCGCGCCGGCGCCGACCGGGCGAAGTAAACAATGATCAATGAAGACGCTGCGCTTAATGATCAATGATCAGAATGTATGGAAGTCCAAATTTTTGATTTTTGATTTTTGGTCATTGGTCATTGATCATTGTTCATTGATCATTGATCATTGTTCATTGTATATTAACATTCTAACCCCAGGTGTAGGAAAAAATGGCAGATCCCAAAAAGCCCACAGACCCCAAACATGACGCCCGTGACATCGGCAAACCCATGCCCACCAAGGCCGGCGGCGCCGGCGGGCCCGGCGCCCCGCGCACCGGCGCCACCGATGTGCGCATGCCGCCCATCGACCAGCTCAAGGGGCGTCCCATCGGTCGCGTGCTTATTAAGATGGGCCGGCTCACGCATGAACAGGCCAAAACCGGGCTGGCCGCGCAGGCGGACCAAAAAGCCAAGGGAATCAATTCGCCGTTGGGTCAGATTCTTATCGAACTGGCCATGGTCAACGAACGTGACGTGAATCTGGCGTTGGCGGCCCAGATGGGCCACGAATATGTCGATCTCACGGGGCGCGACATTCCCGATACCGTCATTTCGCTGGTACCCGCCCAAATGGCCACGTCGTACCGCGTGCTGCCGTTGGAATATAGCGCCACCACCAAAACGCTCAAAGTGGCCGTGGGTTCACCAGAAAATCTGCGCGGCACCGAAGACCTTAAAACCCTGATGAGCTTCAACATTGTGGCCGTGCTAACCGACCCCAAAGTGTTGAACACCCTGCTGCACAAGTACTACGACATGCGGCAGGAATCATTCGCCGACTTAATGGGCGCCATTACCAACGATGCCAACCTGAAGGCCCTTGAGGGCCGCGGCGAGTCGATCGATCTTGACACGTTAAAAGACTTGGCCGAATCCAACCCCGTGAAGCGGCTGCTGAACATGGTGCTGTTGCAGGCCATTCAGCACCGCGCTTCAGACGTGCATTTTGAGCCGTTTGAAGATGAATTTAAGATGCGCTACCGCATCGACGGCGTGCTGTACGAAATGATCCCGCCGCCGAAATACATTGCCATGGCCATCGCCAGCCGCATCAAAGTCATGGCGAACCTGGACATTGCTGAGCGGCGCATGCCACAGGACGGTCGTATCGCCCTGGTTGTCAATAACAAACCGGTGGATTTACGTGTGGCCGTACTGCCGACCATGTTCGGCGAAAGCATCGTCTTGCGTATTCTGGACCGGTCGAACGTGTCGCTGGATTTGGACAAGCTGGGCATGCGCGACGAAGATTTGCGAGGCTTCCGGCACTTGATCAGCCGCCCGAACGGCATCGTGCTGGTGACGGGGCCAACGGGGTCCGGGAAAACCACCTCGCTGTACGCGGCCTTGAATGAACTCAACAGCATTGAAGACAAACTCATCACCACCGAAGACCCCGTGGAGTACGACATCGACGGCATCCTGCAGGTGCAGATTCGCCCGGAAATCGAATTGACTTTTGCCAACTGCCTGCGTTCAATTCTGCGGCAAGACCCGGACATTATTCTGGTTGGCGAAATTCGTGATAAAGAGACCGCGGAGATCGCAATTCAGGCTTCTTTAACTGGACACTTGGTTTTCAGTACGCTGCACACGAACGATGCGCCATCGTCTGTCGCCCGATTACTGGACCTGGGCATTGAGCCGTTCCTTATTACCGCGACACTGGAAGGCGTGGTTGCCCAGCGTCTGTGCCGTCGCATTTGCGTGAACTGCAAAGAAGAATACCACCCGTCGGAAGAGCATTTAATGGAGCTGGAGCTGCTACCGGAAGACGTGAAAGGCCGCACTTTTTTCAAAGGCCGCGGCTGCGACCTCTGTAACAACACCGGGTACAAAGGCCGGCTGGGCATTTACGAAAACATGGGCATGGATGACGAATTGCGTGACCTGATCATGGCCAATGCATCGACGAACGTCTTGCGTACGGCGGCGAAAAAGCGCGGGATGCGCACGCTGCGTCAATCCGGGCTGTTGAGCATTTTTGAGGGACTGACCACCATCGAAGAAGTGGTGAAGCAAACCATTGTGGAGGAATAAGGGCGCATATGCGCAAAGACCCCTACCATAAGTGTCATGGCGCGGATAGCGCTATAATTTGGAAGGGTAAAGGAGTCTCCCGTGGCGATTAACAGTGTCCGTATTCAGGATGCGGCAGACAAGCTTTCCGAGCTTTTGGCCCGAGTTGAGGCGGGCGAAACTATCACGGTGACGCGATGCGGCACGCCTGTGGCGCTGCTGACGCCTGTGGCACGGGAAGTCTCGCCGGCGCGGCGGGCGATCGTCCGCCTGCGCGCCCTGCGGGGTGGGGCGCTGCTGAATGGCCTGAAAATCGAAGAACTTAGAGACGAGGGGCGGCCGTGAGTTGGGTTGTCGATTCTTCATTGGCAATGGCTTGGTGCTTTGACGATGAAGTCACACCGCGTTCGGAAGAGCTCCTGGACCGCACCGAAGCTGACGCTCCGACTGTTCCTCTGCATTGGTCCCTTGAATCAACTAATGTTCTTCGCACGGCGGTGCGACGCGGCCGTCTGACGGCCGCCCAAGCCGCGGAAAAAGTCGCGGCCCTTTATGGCTTTGTCGATTCGGTACGACGATTCGACGCGCCGAGCCGCCTTTACCAGCAGCTATCGCTTGGCCGAGCAGTTTGGATTGACCACCTATGACGCCGCCTACCTGGAATTAGCGGTCCGTCTGGGCGCGGACCTCGCCACGAATGACAAGGAACTGGGGTCAGCGGCTACGCGGCTTGGTGTCGTGCTACTCTGATGTCTCCTCCACACGCAGTAGCCACCATTAATCCGTAGTTCCTGCCGCAAAAATCACAAAACCCGCATGGAATAAGGTTTTTCTCAATTTTTCGCCCCCGGTTTACTGGGCACAGGCAGGAATTCAGCCTGGGGGTGCCCTGCAACGCCTAGGCGTTAA
>JAJZCU010000116.1 GCA_021828935.1 Planctomycetota bacterium
TTGTGCCGTGTCTTCACGGGCACGCCCACGCGGTACATATCCTGTTCGGCTTCCAACATGCAGGCCAGCACGCGTTCAGGAATGCTGCCGAAATAATGATCTTCCATTTCCTGGCCCTTGGGCGGCTTGGCGCCGAACAGGGTGCGGCCGGCGTTGATGAGGTCAGGCCGGGCGAAATAGAAATTTTTATCAATCAGGAAATACTCCTGTTCCGGGCCCACGGTGGTGAATACTTTGGTAACATTGTTGTGGCCAAAAAGCTTCAGCACGCGCAGGGCCTGGGTGGAAAGTGCTTCCATGGAACGCAGCAGGGGGGTTTTTTTGTCCAGGGCTTCGCCGGTCCAGGAAACGAAGGCCGTGGGAATGACCAAAATCGTGCCGTTGGGGTTTTCCAGAATGTAGGCCGGCGAAGTGGGGTCCCAGGCGGTGTAGCCGCGGGCTTCAAAGGTGGCGCGGATGCCGCCGGAAGGGAAGGAAGAAGCGTCGGGTTCGCCGCGGACGAGTTCCTTGCCAGAAAATTCGAGCAACGCGCCGCCGCTTTCCGTGGGGGCCACAAAGCTGTCATGCTTTTCGGCGGTCAGGCCGGTCATGGGGTAGAATAAATGGGTGTAATGGGTGGCGCCCTTTTCCACGGCCCAGTCTTTCATGGCGCTGGCCACGGCGTCGGCGATGGAAGGATCAAGCGTTTGGCCTTTTTTGATGGTCTGCTGAAGCTTTTTGAAGATCATCTTCGGCAAACGCTGGCGTTGCACCTCTTCGCCGAACACGTTCGACGCGAAGATGTCCTTCATGGGCGTGGTTTTGTAGTTCACGCGGGGGGCAATAACTTTTTGACTGGTCAGCGCCGCAATGGCTGCGCGGCGTGCGGTGGTGGAACCCATAATGAGCGACTCCTGTAAGTACCAACATTCTCCGACTGCCCAACGGCAGTGGCGATTAATTTTTTAGGCACAAGCATAAAACGGGGATTGTAAAAATTCAGGGCTTGGGCCGCAAGCAACCAACGCAGGCGCAGGGGATGCGACCTACCACGGGCTATTTTAAGCGGCGCGGGTAGCACAATGCGTATTTAGAACAATCCGCCATGGGCGCAGCGCTGCTGCGCATAAAACCTAAAACGTAGCCGAAGCTTATGCTAAACGATAGCAAGGATTATACCGAAACGTGCGGTGGTCAAATAGCAGGCGCCAGCCGTGGCGCCGGGCTGGCCGCGAAGGCCGCTTTTCATCCGGCTGACTCCAGTATTTGCGTGCAAATAGCCGATATTCTTGCCCCGGCGGGCGAATCGCATTTTTTAACAATTTTCAATGGCCGTGGCGGCGCCGAAAATGCATCCACTGCGCGCCGATTGTGCAAAGGGCGGTAGCAGCGGAAGTTTTTGCCTGAAAAATAGGCGGCGGTTTAGCCCCGCGCCCGGCCGGCTCGTCATCCCACCCATGCCCCAGCGCCGTAGCGCAATGCCAATAACGCGAATGCCACCGCAGAGAACGCCAGGAGCAGCGGCCCCAGCCATCGAAACCGGATGATCACCGAACCGGCAATGAGTTGCAGCGGAATGACCACCTGCATGTAGCGCCCCATGGACATCCAATGGCCATTGGAAGGCGACGATCCGGCCAGGCAGTTGGCAAAGTAGGGCACGCCCCAAAACAGCCAGCCCAGCATCTCCGCCTCAAAAGAAAGGAATCGTGCGCCCAATAGCAAGAGCGCCAGCGGCGGCACAACCACGCATGTGGCTTCCCAGAGCCGGGGAAAATCCACCGGGCGCAGCATGGCATAATAAAAAAAGTTGGACAAGGGATGCACGGGATTTAAGCCGTAGCTGAGCGTGTAAATGTTAATACCGGAATGCCACGCAGCCTGGGCATGCAAAAAGGCCAGGGGATGTCCGAACCGCAGGGCCAGGAACGTCATGTATGCGCCAAGGCCAACCAAGCTTAATGCGCCCCATAAGGCGCAGCGGAGGAGACGTGGCGCCGCCGGCAAGTCTGTTCTTAAAAGGTACGTCAACGCCAGCACCGGCGCCAACAGCGCCCCCTGCGGCGAACAGGCCGAGGCGACCGCCGCCACGCCCGCGGCCCGTAACCAGTAGCGGCTTTGGATGGCCATCAAAAACAGCGCAATTAAGAGAACAAAAAGACTTTCCGCGTAATTGACGTAAAGAAAGATGCTGGCGGGCCCGAACAGCAAAAACACCACGGACCACAGCGCGGCCGTGTCGTTGGAAAACAAATCCCAGCGTCGCGCAATATGCCAGGATGAAGCATCAACCTCTTCCCAGGGCATGCGGTTGTAAAAGTGCCGCCGCGCGAACGCGAACATGATCACCGCCGCCATGAGCACGCATAAATCAGAAACCAGGGTTAATGACTTATGCACCGACCAGTGCGTAAAGTCATGCACCGCCAGCGCCAGCATCGGATACAGCGGAAACCAACTGACGGTTTCCAGGTGCAGCCGGTTGGTCTTGGGATCGTATGTGGTTGGAAAAGTGTAGCCGTGTTTGACAATCTGCGCGTAGCGCTGACCATCCCACTGGGTAAACTCGCGTCCCGGGCGCGAAAAACTTGGTAACTTAGCGTGTTCCGCGGTCTTTAACTGCCGCCGGATCAAGGCCGTGTGGCCGTTGCCCTGCATCCTGGCCTGGTTGAGCTTCACATGCCAATAGGCGGACCGTTGGCGAAGCGTGGCCTCTTCGAGCCGGCGGTGCATGCGCGAGCCTTCACGGGCGCAGGCATGGGCCAGCAGGATGCCCATGATGGCCAGAATGGCGGGCAAAAAAGTGGACCACCACCGTTGGGGCGGAGCTTTCTCGGGGCTGTGCGCTAACAGCGATGGAATTTGTGCCTCGGCCATGCTCAGCAGAATAATCGAACGACGGGCATGCGTAAAACCAGCAGGGCGAATGGCGGCGCCATGGCTCATTCTCGCACGGCTGAAGCCCCGCGGCGTCGCGCATGTTATCGCGTTCTGGCCCGGGCCAGGGCGCGCTGCAATTGGCTGAAGGTGTAACGGTCTGGAACCAAGACGGGGCGCAGTGGCTGGCGCGGCGAAAACACGGCCAGGAACGGAATGGAATGGCTTCCCAATTTAATTAGCAAAGCGGTGGCGACCGGATTTTCGCCGGATAAACTGGCCCGTAACAGCACTGCGTGGTTGGCGCGAAAGAGCCTCCGGGCCGCGGAAGTATCCAGCACGGTAGCCGTGAGCACGCGGCAGTTGGTACACCACACCGCGCTCCAGTCGACGACCACCATGCGCCCGGCGGCCAGGCCGGCGCGAAGCCGCGGCACGCTGAACGGCTGCCAGGTCAGGGATCTGGGGCTCACGGATGGCCCCCGAAGCGGCGTGGCGATACTCACCGGCGCGGCGGGCGTGGCGGAGCGGACCACCGCGTTGGCATGGCCGCTGGTGGTTCCCGCCGTGGCCGTGCTTATTCCCATCAAAGTATACAAGCCAAAGGCAACCAGCCCACCAATGAGCACGGACGCCGCGCGGATGGACCAGATTTTTACCGGCTCCATGTTCAGGTTCGGGATGTTGCCCCACGCCCAGCACACGGCGGCCAAGATCAGGGCCGCATACATGGCCCAATGAAAGAACGGCGGCGCCTTGAGTTCGTTTAACAGGAATATCGCCACGGCCACCATCACCAGACCCAAAAATTGTTTGAATAGTTCGCTCCAGCGGCCCGCGCGGGGCAGTCGCGCCAGCAACTGCGGAAACGCCGCCAGCACTACATAAGGTATTGCCATGCCCACGCCGATAACGGCCATCATCAGCACGGAAATAGCCAGCGAATTGCTAAACGCGAAGGCGATGACGGGGCCTAAATACGGCGCGCTGCATGGAGTGGCCAAGAGTGTCGCCAGCGTGCCCATCATAAAAGAACCAAAATATCCCTGAGTGGGCGGTTGGGCCTGTGTAACAGCCCGTGGCGCGGAAATTGTCCACACGCCCAGCATGGACAATGCCAACGCCAGCACCACAAAGGCCAGGGCCACGACAAACCACGGCTGTTGGAATTGACCGCCGTATAAAACCTGACCATGCCACAGTAGGTGATACAGGCCCAGGGCCAAACCCAAGGCTGCGAAAAAAAAGATGATCCCCGCCGAAAATACCAGGCTGTGCGCAACGGCCACCGCGCGGCGGCCATGCGCGTGCTGCACCATTGCCAGCACTTTTACGGGAATCACCGGCAAAACGCAGGGCATGATGTTTAATATCATTCCGCCCAAAAGTGCGAAAGCCAGCAGCGCCGGGAGCGGCTCACCGGGGCCAATCTGAAATTGCTGCGCTTTAATCCATGCCAGTTGGCTGGCCGCCGAGGCGCTTGCGCTGCTGCTTGAAACCGTCGGCGTGATGTGCATGGCGGAACTGGATTTGGTCGGGCGCCGTTTGACAATGTTTGGGTGGTTCGGGCTTTTGGGTGCTGGGCCGCCAGTGCGCGGTGGTACGGTGATGTGTACCGTGGCCTTTTGAAACTCCGGCAGAGAACACGCTCGGGCATTGCACGCCTGGGAAAGCAATTGAACATGAATGGTTCGCGGCCCCGGCGCAGCCCCGGCAGCGACGGTAAACGGCAGGCGCATCACTACGCGGCCGACATAAACCGCCAGCTTTCCCTTGGGCGACATTTCTTTTGAGACCGTGATGATCCTGGCCTTGGGGTAGGTCGGAGCGCCAAATTTTAAGGCCGGCACGGGCTTGGCGGACAGTTTGGTGGGTAACAAATATTTGTCCAGCGGATGGGCGCTTTGCAGGTGATAACCGCGGTTTACGTGAACGGAAACACGGATGACGCCGCGGCCACCCGGTTTTATTTTGGAAGGATGCACCGTGGCCGTGATGGTGAAATGTTGGGGCATGGAGAAAGCGGCAGCGAAGGCCCGCGTTGGGGCCGCGACTGCGAAAAATATGATGAGGCAGAAAACCAGAAGCGCGCACTGGCGCTGCCAAACAACTAAAATACTGTCGGCGGCATTCCGCGAGCGAACCAAATAGAACCTCCCGCATACGGCGCCGCAGCGTTGGCGCAGGCGCGCCGGCGGCGGGCCAGTTTCCGCTTCGGGACAGCCTTCGCAAACATGCGTCGGGGCGACGCGTCGCGCACTGTCAATGGGGCGTATTATGCGGCGCCGCGGCCTGGCCCATCAAGCGTGGTGGGATTCATGCGATCCGCTGCCGCTGCCATTGACATTCTCAGTGGCTGCTTGGCCATTGCGGTTACCTTGCGGAACGACGCCTTCGCGTGGCGGATCATGGGCTAGGTCGCGCGCGGGTTCATGAGCCGGATCGCGTGCTTGGTCATGGGCCGCAGTGTGTCCCGGATGATGGGCCGAGTTGGCGGCTTGTGGGGCGTCGGGCGACGCACCGGGGGCGTCGGCAGCCAGTGGCGGCACGGACGCGAGCTTAAAATCGATCGGTTCGCCCCGGATAAGCCATAATAGCGGGGCGTTGGTAATGCGGCTGGCGCGGTCCAGCACATCCACTGGTGGAATACGCCCCTTTTCATAGTAATTATAAGTGGAGGGGGACAGATGCAGCAGGCTGGCGAAGTGCGACTGGCCGCGGCCGCCGCAGACTCGTACCCGGAGATCTTTGAGCCGTTGGCAAATCGCCGCCAGGGATTCAAATTCAGGTGGTTGCATATCGTTTTGCATGTTCAGGCTCTCCAAAAAAAGACGCCAATGCGAATCAGATGCTCTTTCCCTTATTAAGTATAGATTCACAGTGGCAAAAGACAACTGCCAATTGTCGCAGGCTGGAAAATTCCCAAGTCTTTTTAATACAAGGGTTTAAGGCAGTGAAAAGGGGGATAAAAAAAAGGGCGATGCTCTACTGAGCTACGCTTTGCACCAAGTGCTGATGTTGTTTGAGCACCCAGCGCACTTTTCGCTCGATCATCTGCAGAAACGGGTAGCCATCAATGCGCCCAAAGGAACCGGTCGCCGCAATCGGCAGGGCGCTTTCGGCAACCATGGCTTCCACCATCAGCCAAGGCATGACCTCAAGTTCGCCGGTGCTTATCACATCTACTGAGTCGTAGCCTCGGACAAAACGCTTGAATCGCCCTTCATCCAAATAATCAGGCCATGTGATGGGATCATCGCTGCCGCCAATAATAGAAAATTGCAGGGCGCCGTTGGCCAGATCAATGATGCGTTGTTGTTGTCGTGCGGCATCATAATCGATGACGGCCACCACCCGGTGGTTTCGAAACAGCATGTTGCCCGGATGCCAATCGCCGTGAACCACCTGTTGGGGCCAATCGGGAAGGTGGGCTTCATTCACACGGTGAGCAGCCTGCATGTAGGCGTCGCGCAAGAACGCCACGGTGCTCCCAACCTCGGCTTGGCTGACATTGCGCCGCCGATCGGACCGGCTGAACGTAAACGGGATTTGATCCAGACTGCCATTGATGGCACGGCTGTTGTGATAGCTGCCTACGGGCGGTTCATAATGTGGCGAGTGATCGCGTAAAAGTTTGTGATACAGACCCAGGATGCGGCCGCTGTCGAAGGTGGCGTCCAAAGAATTATCGTAGGCTGAGCCGCGAATGTATTCGAACAACTCGTACACCGTGCCGTTGTATTCCAGCATGGAATTGTTGTCTTTGCGCGTTCCGATGAGGTGCGGCAGTGGAAACTGTTTTTCAGCCAAATACAATTGCAACTCGTGCGTGAAGGCGTCGTTCCGC
>JAJZCU010000117.1 GCA_021828935.1 Planctomycetota bacterium
TGTTCCTGCATGCTTTGCCGCAACAGGGCGATGGCCTTTTCTTCTTCCTGCACATGCTGATTGAAGCGCTCAATTTTTTCTTCAAGCTGGCCGTTGTTATCCGCCAGCGTGCGCCGGTCGGCGCCCAGGGCTTCGGCGTCGCGTGAAAGTTGTTCCTGCCGGCTTTTTAATTGGGCATCAAGATTGTCAAGATATTGGTTGCGCACATCGGCGGCGGCCACTTGTTCGGCCAAAAGCTTTTGGGCTTCCGCCAGTGCGGCCTGGTCGGCGGCCAGCTTCTCCAGGGCCTGCTGCGCGGCCTGCATCTTTTCCAGCCAGAAATCCTTCTGGTTTTCCAGGGCCGCCAGTTCCGCGGCGCGCTTTTCCAGTTCATCAATCTTTTCGTTGGTCTGCGTTTGCGTAACGGCCAGTTGTTCCAGCGTTTGCCGGGCTTCGGCCATCTGAGCCAGCCAGCGGTCCTTGTGCGATTCCAAGGCGGTCAGTTCCTGCGCCTTTTTGGCAAGATTCTTTTGTTGCCGACCAAATTCCTTCCGCTGCTCCCCCAACTCGGTGCGCTGCTCTTCCAGCGTGGCGCGATCCTGCGATAGTGAATTTTTTATGGCTTCAATTTCCTGGCGTTGGGTGGCCAGTTCTTTCTGTTTTTCCAACAGGCGTACGCCATCGCGGCGCAGCAGGTCCATCTGGGAAGACAGTTGCTGCTTCCAGCTATTAAGGTTTTGCAATTGCACATCAAAGGCGTTGGCGGCCTCAAGCAGTTTGTCGTTGTGGTCGGCCAGGCTGCTGGAAACCAGATGGTCCAGGCCCGAAGACGGCGCGGCATCGTTTTCCTGCGCCAGCATGTCTGCCGTGTATTCCACTGGCGAAATTTCCGAGGCGTTTGGCATGATCATTCCCAACCTTCCGTAAGGACCGGCGGTTGGTTTGACTTATGAATCAATCCAACCGCGCAAGAGTCGCGATTTTGTGCGTAACAGTACCAACCGGCACATCCGCGAGATTTTCCAGCCACCGCCACGCCTGGTAGCGGCCGGTCTCGCAGGGCGGTAACAGCACTCTCTCGATCCCTCGCACCGCAACGCCGCGCCATATTCGGTAGCGCATTGCGCGGTGCGTGAGTTGGTGGCTTAGGCGGCCGCGCCAGCGATCTGGCACAACCTCAAGCCCCAGTTGCTCCCGCAGTACATCGGCCAAACCTGTGCGCGAGTTAAAATGGGAAAGGTCCGGCAATGCCGGGAATTCCCACAGTTCTTCCCAGATGCAATTTTTCGGACGTTGCATCAGCAACACCCGCCCTTCGTGCCGCAGCACAAACACCGCCCTTTTCACTATTGGCGTAGCCGGTTTTTCCTTGCGCAACGGAATATCTTGCTGCGTTCCCGCGGCGCAACTTTGGCAACATTGCTGCGCCGGGCATATTAAACACTGCGGTGCCCGCGGCACGCACACCGTGGCGCCGAGTTCCATTAATGCATGGTTAAATGCACCTGGCCGATCCGCCGGGACAATCTGATGGGCCACCTGCCAAAGGGCCTTGGCAGCCTGCGGGGCCGTCGGGTCAACGGGCCAATTTAGCAACCGACACAGCACCCGCGCCACGTTGCAATCTACAATTGGTGTGCATTCATTAAATGCAAAGCTGGCCACCGCCCCGGCCGTGTACCGCCCCACACCCGGCAGCGTGACCAGTTCCGCGGCCGTGCCCGGCACGATTCCGCGAAAGTTTTCGCAAATAGCCTTGGCGGCCTCATGTAAATGCCGGGCGCGGCGGTAATAGCCCAAACCGGACCAACTTTTGAGCACCTCCTGCAACGGCGCGGCAGCCAGCGCTTGCACTGTTGGGAAGCGTTTCAAAAAGCGGTGGTAATAAGGTAATGCCGTGACCACCTGCGTCTGCTGTAACATGGTTTCCGAAAGCCAAATTGCGTAAGGATCCTGGGTCTGCCGCCACGGCAACTTGCGCTGGTGCCGGTCAAACCACGGCAGCAGCAGTTGCGGCAGTTTTTCGGGCAAATCGGCGGCATCAGCCAGGATGGGTTGCGTTTCCGGTGATTTCTTACTACGGCGTGTGGGACTTTTCATGAGGGCATCTTAACCGCAGAGGAGGAACTTCAATGTAGTTCGAGCACGGCGCGGGGCTGGCCTGCGCTTGGCGACGGGGCGATTATGCACGGACTGTTGATGGGAACCACTCATCGCATCCCCCCCGGCGACGGGCAGGCATGGCCACAACGATAAGCAGATTACACGGACGAACGCGCAGGCAATGGGGCGCTACTCTGCCCGGAAATCACATTTCCGCTTTTGTCTTGCGGACGAATCGGCAGACGACCATACTGCCAATATCGATTATTGTGGCCGACGGGGCACGGCAAGAAGAAAGGCGTTTTATGGTCACGATGTTACGTTGGGCTGGCGCTGGGAAGTGGCTTATCCTTTCCGCGGCGACGTTGGCCGTAGCCGCTGTTCCTGTCCCCCAAATAATTGCCGCCCCGTCCGCCGCAATAGCGACGTTTCAACCAGAATTCCGCCGCTGCACGTTACGTATCGGCGGCCGCACGCTCATGGTTTCCGGGGTGCGCCGGCGCGCCTCGCCAGATTATTTGGTGGGAAAAAAGGAGTACGCGTTGGTTGGCGGCGAGGCCGTGGGAGACAAGATTCAACGACTGCACGTAAAAACCGGCCAGGTAATTTGGTCGGTCCCAGGGCCGCGAAAACTGATCTTGCGATGGATGGCGGCGAACAAAAAGACGGCGTTCTTTGCGGCCTACCGTCCGGCCACCAAAAACCACGGCCCGCGCTGCGAGACGCCACTGCGCCTGCGGCGGCTGGATCTGCTGACAAAAAAATGGCTGAGGCCGCTGATGATGCCGGCGACCAGAATGCCCGGCAAATGGCGGCTGCGGTTCCTAAGCGTGCTGGCCGGGCAACACCGCGTGGCGGCGCTCACGCAACGGCAGAGCTTTGACAACAAATTCCAACGATGGAGCGCGGCGGATTACAGGTTGGCGGTTTTTAGCGCGTCGCACACGAAACCTCTCTGGTCGTGGCGCAGCCGGTCAGTTGCCGGGCCGCCGGGGCCCGGTGCTTTTTTGTTAAGCAGCTATCAGCCGGCATACGCTTCGGCCAACATACATTATTTGAGCTGGCTGGGAAAAAAAATCGTCTTGTGCGCCGGCCAGCACGAACCGGTGATCTGCTTGGGTCCGCGCGGCGCAATAAGCTGGCGTATTGATAATTTATGGGAATTTGAGCGCGGGTTCATCGGGCCCAGCATGTGGACCAATTACATAGGCCGCTTTCGCGCCCCTGGGTTTGACCATCCGCAACGCCTGCTGGACCGTCGCAGGCCGGCGCCCTTGGCGAAGCGGGCTCATTCCCCCGCCCGGTTGAAGCGAGAAAAAACCGAAATCGCGCGATTGCTTAAACGGCGCGCCGCATTCAATGCGCGGCATATATGTTCCATCATCGGCGGGCCGATCGTCGTGCCGGACAAGGGCCACCGTGCAAGTGTCTGGGTTGCCGTGGCGAAGGGCCCCCGCGCCGATTTCTGGGGATACTGTGCAAACTGCATTGTCTATCAGATAAACACCGCTCGCTACAGAATGGTTGACGGCCTGATCATCAGCATGGCCCATCTGCCGACGATGGTGCATGCGGGCAGGTTCAGTCGGCGCAAAAGCGGCCTGGTCTGGTTTTGTCAGCACCGCGGCGTGGTAAAACTCAGCGATCGTGATCGTAGTCATGGTAGTTTTGGCGCCAGCATGCTATCCCATGTCTCCTGGTATCGGCAGATGCACCGGACCACCGAGCCGCACGCATGGCTGACCGCCGATCCCGCGGGGGATTTGGTAGCGGTGGACGGGCGCTTCGCCCTGCGTACGATCAACGGCGGCTACGTGAATCGAGAAAATAGCCACGTTTATAACTTTCA
The DNA here is from genome assembly GCA_021828935.1 of Planctomycetota bacterium. GTDB lineage: Bacteria > Planctomycetota > Phycisphaerae > WQYP01 > WQYP01 > JAJZCU01. Next base: position 3,932 of record JAJZCU010000117.1, read on the forward strand.
AATTGATATTGTTAATCTACGCACCGGCATGCAGAGCCGCGGCTTGTTACGGATACCGTTCCACGGCCAGTTGCCGAAGCCGAAATCCCATTTTTCCACGGACCGCGGGCGCATCAGCGTGGGAGGCGCATACAAACTGGCCGTCACGGAACTGGGCGTGAAGGAGCATATTCTGGAGGTTACCTTAGGCACGCGGCACCACGCCGCCAGCGCCCTGTTTAACCTGAGGGATGTCGGCGGCGGTATGTGATTCAGCGCCCCGCACCGTTTAGGGTTATAACCCGTGCGATCAGGGGGCATGGCATGGCCATTTCGCGGTTAGCCGACACGTATACGTGTCGACTAACCGCATGCGCGGATCATAAAAAGAGGTCAGGAAGCGGGAATTGCGCGGCCCGAACACGGCCGCGTTGTCGGGCAGAGATTGCTCCCGTTAATAGTGCCAAATTTTTTTGGTCCACAAGCCATTGAATTTGAATGACTTACGGCTGTGGATAACCTGTCTGCCGACATTTAGTGAATCTTTTGTTTGACGCCACAAGATATAGTGGTACAGTGTTGCCGTTGAATGTTGACGAAACTTTAACATTTCACGGTGCTGGTACGGTACGCGAGATCAGGAACTGCGGCAGCAACGGCTTGGTACGCCACGGCTGCTTTCACGACAGGGAGAAAAGCCGCTTGCATCGCCGACATGCGCGTGATACACTAACAAAAACCGAACACGGGAGACCATCGTGCCGATTTTGTGCGATACGCAAATTCAGAAACTTGTGAAGATCGTGCCGTTTGAAGCCGCGCAGAAGCGTGAAGGGCGCATCAGCTACGGCGTGTCCAGCTATGGTTACGATGTGCGCGTGGGCGGGCAATTTAAGATTTTCACCAATGTGAACTCCGAGGTTGTGGACCCGAAGAAATTTTCGCCGCGCAGTTTTGTGGATGTCGACGCCACCAAAGAAGGCCATGTCCTTATTCCGCCGAACAGCTTTGCGCTGTGTGAAACGGTGGAATATTTTGAAATTCCACGCGACATGCTGGCCATCTGCGTAGGCAAAAGCACCTACGCCCGCTGCGGAATTATTGTGAACGTCACGCCGCTGGAACCGGAATGGAAGGGAAAGATTACCATCGAAATATCGAACACCACTCCCCTGCCGGCGCGTATTTACGCCAATGAAGGCATCGCCCAGATTATTTTTCTGCGCGGGGAGCAAGTGTGCGCCCACAGTTATGCGGACAAACGCGGCAAGTATCAGGACCAGCCTGGCCTGACTTTGCCGCGGGTTGATTAAACCGCCTTGTTATTCGTCCGCCGGTCGCAGGGACAGCGCCGGTTGTTTCTTTATACGCCACGGACCCGCAGGAGCTGGGCCGGGGCGGATTCGCAAGGATGCCGGAGTTATTATGAAAATTAACCGCCGTTTTACCCAGCCGTCCGTCGACGTATTTTCCACGGTGCCTTATGAAAAACGCACCAGCAAAATCAGCAACATGGACGGTTCCACCGTTTTTGAAATGAAAGACGCGGAAATTCCCGTGGCGTGGTCCCAATTGGCCACGGATATTCTTGTGAGCAAATACTTCCGCAAGGCCGGCGTGCCGCAGCTTGACGCCGCCGGTCGGCCCATTATGGATGAACATGGCAAGCCCAAAACCGGGCCGGAAAAATCGGTGAAGCAAGTGGTGCATCGTCTGGCCGGCTGCTGGACGCAATGGGGCCGGGACCACGGCTATTTTGACAGCGCCGAAGACGCCCAGGCGTTTTATGATGAAATGGCCCACATGCTGCTCACGCAAAAGGCCGCCCCCAACAGCCCGCAATGGTTTAACACCGGCCTGAATTACGCTTACGGTTTCACCGGCCCGTCGCAGGGGCACTGGTACGTGAACCCCAAAAGCAACCAGCTTGACCAGGCCGCGGACGCCTATACCCACCCGCAGCCGCACGCCTGCTTCATTCAAAGCGTGGATGACGACCTGGTAAACGATGGCGGCATCATGGACCTGTGGGTGCGCGAAGCCCGGCTGTTTAAGTATGGCTCAGGCACGGGCGCCAACTTTTCCATGCTCCGCGGCGAAGAAGAACCGCTGTCCGGCGGCGGCCGCTCATCGGGCCTGATGAGTTTCCTGAAGATCGGCGACCGGGCCGCGGGCGCCATTAAATCCGGCGGCACCACGCGCCGCGCCGCCAAAATGGTGTGCCTTGATTTGGACCACCCTGATGTGGAAGCGTTTGTGTGCTGGAAGGTGCGCGAAGAAATGAAAGTGGCCGCCATGGTTGAAGGCATGAAGCACCTGCCCAAGGACCAACAGGAACTGGCCAAAAAACTGCACTTGAAGCTGGATTACGACTTCAACGGCGAAGCGTACATGACCGTTTCCGGGCAAAATTCTAATAATTCTGTCCGCGTGCCCAACGCCTTTGTGGAAGCCGTGGACAAAGACGCGGACTGGAACCTCATTCGCCGCACCGATCGCAAAGTACACAAGACGCTCAAGGCCCGTGAACTCTGGAACCAAATTGCTTTCGCGGCGTGGCGCTGCGCCGACCCCGGCGTGCAATATGATGATACTATTAATCAATGGCACACCTGCCCGCAGAGCGGCCGCATTAAGGCCAGCAACCCGTGCAGCGAATACATGTTTCTTGACAACACCGCCTGCAACCTGGCTTCGATTAATCTTACCAAGTTTTTCAATGCCGACACCCGCCAATTCGACATTGAAGGCTTCCGCCACGCCTGCCGGCTGTGGACCATCGTC
>JAJZCU010000118.1 GCA_021828935.1 Planctomycetota bacterium
CGAGCCCGCGCCCGACGCCGCCGCCCCATTCGGCCACGGCTATGGCCGCCTTATTACATTATCGCCAGCCGACCACGCCAGCCCCCTGGCCATGCCCAATGCCGCCATCGCGGTCGCGGATTTATTGGGCTGAAATGGCTGGCGCCGCTCGTGCGCTTTTAAGCAAGCACTGTCACTTCCATGCCTAAACGTTCACAAGCCGCTGACAGCGCCGCCACATGGTCGCCAAAGATGCCATGAATATGATTGCTAACATAATGTTGGCCAATCATTTCCGGCGGGCAGTTGAATCGCACGAACATGTGCGGCCAGGTGTAGGTGGTCTGTTTGGCCAGAGTTTCCATCACATCGTGTCCAATGTCCGGCACGCTGGCACGCACCAAATGCATCTGGAAGTCCCCCTTCTTTCGGGTGATGCGGCCCAACGTGATAAGTTCCGCGGGCTGGGCATAAAATTGCACGCTGGCGCCGCCGGCATTGAAGTAAAAATCAACGGCCGGGTACAGCGTCACTTCGCCCCAGTTTTTTTTGTAATCTTTTGACCGGCGGCTGAACCAGGGCGCATGCTGCCCTGAGTTCACCAGGTCGTAAACATCGTGCTCCACAAAGTAGTGCCGCATGTCGGCAAACAGCACCGGCGTGCCGGAAATCAGGTGCATCAACTGCATGGTCAAGGCGCCATTGCTGTCACATTCCGTGGCGCAAATCAGCGGCTTTTTCTTGGGTTGTTCCCAATCGGCGGTGTCGTTAAGCAATGCTTCAGGAATGTCCGCAATACACATTTCGGGTATTTCAGTCATGTCCAGTTGGCCGGTTAAGCCGCAGAAATCAATGCCTTCATCGCGGCAGAAGTCTTTCATCGCCAGGTAAAGCCGCACCTGCCGGGCCAGCGTTCCGTTTGGACCGGGCGTAAGTTTCCTACCATCAAATTTTATTTCTTTACAGACGTCGCCCAGCCATTCCAGGCCGGCGTTTACGCGTTTTGCGTCGATCTTTTTTGCCAATTCCCACAGCCACAATTGCCCGCGATGCACCACATGCACCCCGAATTGCCGCATCCACTGGCTTTCATCCACATGGCCGGTGTACATGCCCATGGATGGCCCATCGAAACGGCCGTACCGCATGCCGTGCAAAGCGTCAGCGGCGGCGATGCCTTTCTGCCGCCCCTGGGGGTTGGCGTCGTGCAACCATTGATCAAACGCGGCGCCCACGCGGGGGTCCGCCAAGTCGCCAAGGGCCCGGGAGAAAGGGCGACCGATTTCCGCCATGCTGCCGGCGCTGGCAAAATAGGCCACCCAGCCGGGGTAGGAAGGGTTCAGCACGCCGTACAGCATGATGGGCACGGACGGGGCAAAGCGAATCGCCGCCTGCGCTGTGAGGTCGGGATAGCTCCATATGGCGAAATTAAACACCACCGCCTGCACGCCAGCCTTGATAAGTTTGGCGCATTGGCTGTTCACCGTTTCATGGTTCCAAACCACCACCGTGGCGGGGACGACCTCGTGACCTTTCTCTTTTAAGAAATCAGCCAGATTTTTCTGAAATCGCAGGCAGTCCTTGGTGGCCGCTTCAGTGACGCGCTGCCGACCGTCGCCGAAGGTGATAATTCCAATTTTCACGATGCGCTCCGCTTGGCTGAAGATATCAGGCCGGAATCATGGCGGACAACGCTCATCGCGTCAAATAAAAAGCCCGGGGCGCAAGGGCCTCGGGCAAGGGAAGGAGACACATTAAAGGACCACTCAAGGCTTGGCGATTTATTGCGCCGGCATCTTGCTCTTGGTCTTTTTCACTGTCGTTGTGCCATTGTTGTGTTGCGTGACAGTTTCCTTTTTCTTGGTGGTGCCGTTCGGTCCACTGGTGGTGGTTGACTGAACCGCCCTGTGCCCGTTGTGGCAGCCGGCAAGCACCAGCCCTGGCGCCGCAACGCCAAGAGCCAGCATGAGAGTGCTTACACGCATCTTCATAAATCCCCTCGGATAAAAAGCAAGGCGAGCCTGGCCGACGGTTACAAACCGCCGGAGCCGCCCGTGTTGTTTTTGTTAATGGTTATTCATATTGTTGCCCATGTTGTTGTCACCGCCATTCGATCCGCCATGGTCGCCCTGGTTGTTATTCATTCCGCCGCGGCCGCCGTTATTCATGTCGTTCCCGCCGCCCATTTGCCGGCCGTTCATGTAGGCGCCACCGCCGTAGCCACCGCCATAGTTCCGTCCGCCGTTGCCATCGTAGGCGTGGGTGCTGCCGGTGTGGTTGTCGTTGCCAACCCACGGGCTGGATTGCTGATAACCGGAGCGACCGTATCGATAGCCGGAACGATGCTCAGCACAGCCGCCCATGGCCATTAGCATAACCAAACCCGCTGATAAAGCAATTGCAGATTGAACACGAATCATGACCGATGCCTCCGCCGGAGCCAGTGTTATTGCGACAGCCAAACAGCGGCTGCACCTCATGGGAGCATAGAAACAAAGGCCGTGCCCAAACGGCAAACGCCCCACATCGGGCTCTAATAGCCTAGCAGAGCTACATTTTAAGTCCTATAATTCTCGCAATCGCGACAAAAATGGTAACGCTGCGACCAATTGCGCCATTTTGGCCGCTTTTCAATGGTCCCCTTAAACACCCACGCGTGCGACGCCCGTTTGCCGTATAATGCCCAAATGAACACAGCCTTACCCATGAAAACCTTTCCGCCAGAAGCCGCCGAGTTCTCCATGGGCGACCCAGTTTCTCCCGACGCAAGTTTGTCGCCGCCGCCGGCCGAACTTGATCTGGAAGACCAGGACCAGGCGATTCGCGAAACCTATGTGATTCATCACGATCTGCAAAAGCGCGCCGACCTGTACCTGCGCGACCGCCTGCCGGATTACTCCCGCGCGGCGCTACAGAAACTTATTAAGGCCGACGCACTGCGCGTCAACGGCCGCATTGCCAAGGCCAGCACGGTGCTGCGGTCCGGAGACGTGGTGGAAATTCTGCTGCCGCCGCGCCCACCCGACGCCGCCCTTCCCGAAAATATACCGCTGGATATTGTTTACGAAGATGATCAATTTCTGGCCGTGAACAAACAGGCCGGTCTGATCGTTCATCCCGCCCGCGGCCACTGGAGCGGCACGCTGATCAACGCCCTGCTATATCACGGCCAAAAAACCGCCGGCACGCTTTCCACAGGCAGCGACCCGTGGCGTCCGGGCATCATTCACCGCCTGGACCGCGAAACCACCGGCCTTATTTTAATTGCTAAAACCGATGAGGCCCACTGGCGGCTGGCCGGGCAGTTTGAGCGGCGCACCATTCAAAAAACTTATCTGGCCATCGTGCATGGCGAACCCGCGCTGGACAACGACTTAATTGACGCCCCGCTGGCGGTGCATCCTCATGTACGCGAAAAATATGCCGTCCGGCGTGACATCGGCAAACCGGCGCAAACCGTTTTCCATGTGGCGCGACGGTTCGGTGATTACGCGCTGCTTGAAATGAAACCCAAAACCGGCCGCACGCATCAACTGCGCGTCCACGCCCAGGCCATGAACCACCCCATGGTGGGCGATACCATGTACGGCGGTCGGGAAATAACGATTACGGATATTACGCACCGCCCGTCCGCGCGGACCGATCCGCTGATTCAACGGCAGGCCCTGCACGCCCATCGTTTGCAATTTGTACATCCCACCAAGTTTCACCGCATGACCCTGGAAGCCCCCCCGCCCGACGACATGGCCCTGCTGCTGGAATATCTGGAGAATACGCGCGGCATCCTGACGCCGCGCCCAAAGCGCGAAGCGGTTCCAGCGCGTCGGTAGCCCTTGGTCCGCGGCCCTTCGCGGCCGAAACCCGTGAACCAGGGCCCGGAACGCCCCGTGGCCGCCCGCGGCGTTGCATGTCGCTGCTGAGTGCATGTCAGCAGGCTATTCCCGGACAAACGCCTTCACCGTGGCGCACGGCTGGTCTTCACAGCCGTCAACCGGGCGAATCACATACGGCCCCGCGCGGGCGGGTACGACAAACGTTTCTGCATAATGAATGGCCATTGGCGCAAAAGCATGGTCCGGGCTTTCCACCACGGCTTCCCGCCCCTGCACCAGGTTTAGCACCTGCACCGTTGGCATGGCCGGGTGCGGCGTGGGCCCGGTGAACCAGTGCCGTCGGGTCTCAATAAACTGCGATGCGTGCAGTCCGGTGCGTTCTTCGCGCCAGCCCGGCCCGGCGGCCAGAGGCTGCAGATTGTTAATTAAGTGCTCATGCACCCAGTCCTTGTCGCGCTGCCATTGCAGCACCTGTTCCCCGCGATCAACGTTCAGTGGCCGCGGCAGGCCGTCGAGGCCCAGGCGCCCCCAATCCCACAATTTGAAGGTGAAAATATAGGGCGTGGCGCTGATCTCCAAAACCATGGTTTCGGCGCCTGAACAGTGAATGGTGCCCGCCGGTATTAAAAAATGATCGTGCTTTTTGGCAGGCCAGCGATTTACGAATTGTTCCGCCGAAAATCCGACTGCCCCAGGCGCCCGCTGCGCCATACGCAGCGCACGCAGCATGGCAGCGCGATCCACTGCTTCCTTGAAACCCAGAAACACCGCGCCGGCCGGCCCGGCGTCCAGCATGTAATAACTTTCGTCCTGCGTGTATCCCAGACCGAAATGTCGTCGCGCAAAATCCTCAGTGGGATGCACCTGCAGGCTCAGGTTGCCGCCGCCCATGGTGTCCAGCAGGTCGAAGCGAATCGGAAATTCGGCGCCGAACCGCCGGTGGACCGACGATCCGAGCAGTTCTTCGGGCTGGTAAAAAACCAGATTAAGGGCGGGGATTTCCACCAGCGCGCCGGAAAAATCCAACAACAAACTGTTTTCTTCAGGAACACAGTCGAAGCACCAGCCGTAGTTTGTTTCGCGCGGGTCCAGTCCGCACACGCGCTTCATCCACTGCCCGCCCCACGGCGCCGGGTCAAAGAATGGGATTAAACGGAACGGCCGCGAACATAGCTCGCCGAGGGTTTTCCGCAGGGCATTGCCGGTGATAAGTTTTGGGTCCGCCGGCACAGTGGTGTCCAACAGGTAGTCCCACCGGGCCATGGTGTCGCGCTTGATCCCGTCACAGATGCGCCAGTCCGCGAAGAACGACCGTTTATACGCCAGGCTCGCCCGCGTTTCCCGCGTTGCCAGACCTAGATTACCAACCTCCCCGCGCCGTTGCCGCAGTTGGCCCTCCCAACGCGGCATGTCCGCATAAATTAATATATTTGCGGGTCCGTCGGCGTCTTTCGCAATGATCCAGGCGCCCGGCCCGTACACGATGACCAGGCCATCCGCCCCGCTCATGCGACGGCGCATGTCATTCAATAATTCCGCGTCCAACAGTTGCTCCATCGACAGCGGCGCATAAACGCCGAACAAAGGGTCTTCTCCGCCCAGAAACGGCGCCATGAGTGCGTTGATGCGGTCTTCCGGAAGAAAAATATCCCGCGTAAACAACCAATGCGCCCCGGGCAGTCCCGCCTTTAATCCATGAACAACCTCCGCATCATGCAGGCCCGTATAGGTTTCCACAATCAAACGGGCGCACGGTCCTTTGCCGCCGCATCGACGCGCCGCCGCCCCGATTTCCTCGGCAATTTCCGCCCAGCCGCGCCGGATTTGGTCCCGCCCGCCGGCCGCAATCTTCGGAAACCGGTCGTAATTGCGAACTTTGTTTTCCAACGTATTGACAATCATGGAGAGTTTCCTCCGCCCGTTGGCGGGTTTATTGCGCTAATCATTCGCGACGCCCGCGGAGCTGCGCCCATACGCCGGGCCTCCTCCACTGCCCCGTACACCGGCGCCATGCGCGGACGCACGATTTTCACGTTTGGGACAACCCGCCGAACCGCAGCGGCTAAAAGCGGCGTGAACGGCGGCCCGGATGCAGCCAGCCCGCCGGCCATCACCAGCTCGAACGCGCCCGCCTCGCCGAAACAATGCGCCGCCGCCGAGCGCACCAGCGCGGCCAAACCCGCGGCAGCGTTGTTAAGAATTTCCATGGCCACCGCATCGCCATCCAGCATGGCCTGCACCACATCCCGCGCCAAAGCGGCAATGGCGTCGCGAGTCAGCGGTTCATTGTGAACACGGTGGATAAATTCGCGCGGCGTCCTGAGGCCCAGCCGTTGAAACACAATATCGCGCAAAACCGTGGGCCCGATACGGCCATCTTCACACCGCACGGCGGCCTCCAGTGCCCGCAGGCCCACCCATCCGGCGCTGCCAACGTCATCCGCCAGCGCCCCCCATCCGCCGCACATGAAGCTCTTTGCATCGCCGTTTCTTGCCAAACAAACCGACCCCGTGCCCGCAATCAAAACCGCGCCCGGCTTGCCGCCCAATCCGCCGGCCAGCGCGGCCACAGTGTCGTTCTCCACAACCACCTGCATGCCGGGCGCGACGCCTGGAATTGCGCGGACCATCGCAGTCACCCGCAGTCGGTCCGCGTCCACCGATACGCCGCTCATGCCCAGAAATATGCATGCAACTGATTTCGGAATTGGTCCATGGCACGCCCCGGTTAGCGCCCGTTCCAGATTTGCCCGGGCCGCCGCAGGTTCATGGTGATTTAAGTTGCTGGAATCCGCCTCGCACACGCCCAATATGCGGCCGGTGGAATCCGCCAACGCGGCGCGCGTCGCGGTGCCGCCGCCGTCAACGCCCAAAAAAAGCG
>JAJZCU010000119.1 GCA_021828935.1 Planctomycetota bacterium
CGAGCTGATGTTGTATTTCACGGCCGTCGCGTGGTTGGCGTCGGTGTCCATCTTTCCGACTTTCACTTTGCCCTTGTATTCCTCAGCCAATTCGTCAATGGTTGGCGCCAACATGCGGCAGGGGGCGCACCATTCGGCCCAAAAATCCACCAGCACCGGGTCTTTGCTGTCCAGCACATCCTGCTGAAAACTCGCATCGCTGAATTGTGACACGTTTGTACTTGCCATGAGGTGTTTCTCCAAAATTAATACAGCCGCCCTTGGTGCGGCCACAATGCATAGTAGACCCGATTGAGCCGGTTTGTCAACGCTCTTTTGCACGCGGGTCAAATGCGGCGTGGAAAAGTTTTTGGGGCGCCGTGAAGTCCGACGTGGCGTCGCTGGGGCGGCAATGGGCGCCGCGCCACGCAATCAGTTATGTCTTCCCTTCCACCAGTTGACGCAGGGCCTGCAGAGCCTCCCAGGCCTGCATGGGCGACATTCGGTCAAGGTCCAGGCTGGCCAGACGGGCCAACGCCTGCTGATTGCGGCTGTCAAACAATTGCACCTGCCCGTTCACCGCCGTAGCCGCCGCCCGCGGCCGCGCCTTGCCCACCTGCACGCGCAGTTCGCCCAGCAGTTGCCGCGCCCGTTGCACCACGCTCCGCGGCACGCCCGCCAGGCGCGCCACCTGCACCCCGTATGATTTATCCGCCTGCCCGGCCACGATCCGGTGCAGAAAAATCACCTGATCTTCCCATTCCCGCACCAAAACGTTGTAATTCGCCACCGCTTTGGAACTCTCCGCCAATTCCGTTAATTCATGGTAATGCGTGGCGAACAACGTCCGGCAGCCGGCGGTGTCGGTTAAAAATTCGGCAATGGCCCACGCCAAAGCCAGGCCGTCAAGCGTGCTGGTTCCCCGGCCAATTTCATCTAAAATCACCAGCGAACGATCGGACGCGTGCAGAAGAATGTGCGCCGTCTCAGTCATTTCCACCATGAATGTACTCTGGCCCGCCGCCAGATCATCGGAGGCCCCCACCCGCGTAAAAATTCGGTCGGTCAGGCCGATGGTCGCCTCCCGCGCCGGCACAAAGCTGCCGGCCTGCGCCATGAGCACCACCAGGGCCGCCTGCCGGATGAAGGTGGATTTGCCGGCCATGTTTGGCCCCGTGATCAGGTGCAACGTCGGGCCGCCATCCAGAAATTCCAGATCGTTGGGCACAAATTTTTCGCCCATCGCCGGCTCCAGCACCGGGTGCCGGGCGTCAATTAAATGCAGCGCCCGTGCCGTGGTCATCACCGGTCGGCAAAAGTGCCGCTGCCGGGCCACATGCGCGAAGGCCGCCAGCACATCCAGGGCCGCCGTGGCCGAGGCGACGCGTTGCAAATCCTGCACATGCGCCGCCAGCGCCCCGCGGAGTTGCTCAAAGATGTCTTGTTCCAGGGCCAGGGCCCGTTCCTGCGCGGTGAGAAGGTCCGTTTCATACTGTTTGAGTTCCGGCGTGATGTACCGCTCGGCATTGCGCACGGTCTGCTTGCGCGTGAAGGTGGCGGGCACCCGGCTGCCGTGGGCGTGCGTGACTTCAATGTAAAAGCCAAAGACTTTGTTGTACCCCACCTTCAGGGAGCTAATGCCGGTACTGGCGATCAGATCGCTTTGGTACTTGGCAAGAAATGCCCGGCTATCGGTGGATAACGCCCGCAGACGGTCCAGTTCAGAATTGAATTCGGCGCGGATGAAACCCGTCTGGCGCGTGTGGGCCGGCGCGGGGTCGGCCACGGCGGCGCGAATTTGCCGGGCCACCTCGCGCACCACCGGCAGACGCTCCAAAAATTCCTGAACCACAGGCAGGGTTTTTTCCAGCCCCGCCAGCGGTCCGGCCGCCGCCGACATTGCCTCTAAGCTGCGGGCCAGCGCCGCAAGATCGCGCGGACCGGCCCGGCGGCAGCACAGCCGGCCGGCGATGCGCTCCACGTCGGCGCATTCACGCAGGGCCAGACGCAGCTGCTCCAACGCTTGCTGCTGATCCAGGAAGGCCGCCACGGCGTCATGGCGCGCGGCGATGGCCTTGAGGTCACGCAGCGGAAAACAGAGATAGTTACGTAATAATCTGGCCCCCATGGCCGTGACCGTTTCATCCAGCGAATCGCTTAACGACCCGTGGCTGGAGTTGCCCCGAATGGTCTTCAACACCTCCAGCGAACGCAGGCTCACCGGGTCCACAATTAAATGATTTTGGCGATCAAACTCCCGGGGCGGCTGGATGTGTTCCAAGGCCGCTTTCTGGGTTTCGTGCAGGTACGCCACGACAAGACCGGCGGCGGCCAGACCCAGATGTTTTTCCGTGGTGTAGCCGAATCCGGCAAAGCCCAGCACGCCGTAATGTTCCTTTAGCGCGGCGGCGGCCTGGTGCGGCTGGGCCTGCCACGCCGGCCGGGGAGACAGGGCCAAACCCAGGCTCTCGGCCAGGCGCGCCGCCGGCGCGGGGGCCTGCCCATCGGCGGTTTCCGGGTACAAAAGCTCGCGCGGCCGCAGGCGCGCCAACTCTTCAGAACAGGCGGCCAGTGAGCCGGCCATGGTCAAAAATTTTCCGGTGGACAGTTCGCACCAGGCAATGGCGCCCTCCGCCTGGGTCTTGCGGGCAGCATGGGGTTCTGAATGGGATGCCGATCCGGCCGCTGCCTCGGCTAAAATCAGGCACGCAACGAAATTTTCTTCGCGCCCATCGAGCATGCTTTCTTCGGTGAGCGTGCCGGGCGTCACCAGCCGCACCACCTCGCGCTTCACGACCCCCTTGGCGTTGCGGGCGTCTTCAATTTGTTCACAAATGGCCACCTTGTACCCGGCGGCCACCATGCGCTGCAGGTACGTGTCCACCGCGTGGTACGGCACGCCGGCCATGGGCACGGCGTTTTCCTGCTTGCTGCGGCTGGTCAAGGCCACGCCCAACACGCGAGCGGCGGTGCGCGCGTCTTCATAAAATGTTTCGTAAAAATCCCCAATACGGAAGAACAGCACCGCGTTGGGATACTGCGCCTTGTACTGCTGGTACTGCCGCATCGCCGGCGTGAGCAGCGACGGGTCCAGCACGGAAAGATCAGCGTCTGAAAAGGCCGTGGTCATGGCCGCCGATTATACCGCGGGACGCCGTGACAGGCCAAAAACAAAATTCCGGGCATCCGGTTGCGCGTCGATTGGACGCGGCAAAAATTTTGAAGGCCCCGTGTTAAATCCATCTTCCACCGTATCCGCGTCCATCCGGGGGCGCCCTCTGGGCCATCCGCGATTCCGGTCATTTGGCCTTGGCTTGCGGCGATTGAAGATTGGCCACAGAGATTGGCCACAGAGTTCACAGAGCACAAGAGGAGAACACGGTGGACGAATTAATAGAGAACGTCCTTGGCGCTGCGGGCTTTGGTTTTTTGACGAAATGCGGTTAATCGATCAGGTCAAAAGTATCTCTCTGTGACCTCTGGGTGCCCTGTGGCATTTCCCCGTCTTCCGGACGGACTTGGTATAGATCACGACCTGTCGTTCGACCAGAAGGCCAAGTTGCTGGCCTTTGATGACCGGCCGTAGGGCCGCCAAGAATTTCAAGGAAAATAGGGTCACAAAATTCGGCCCGATGTTGCCCAAATGGAACTACGTTGCGCCGCCGCAATGACCACAACAGTTATTGATTCGGCAGCCCTAACCGCTGATGGCCCGGAGGGCGCCCCCTGATTCACGCGGATAGGGACGACGGAGCGCCCAATCCCTCCGATAAAATAATCACATCATAACATTCCAAAACCAAAATGGATGCCGCGCCCCGATGCTTCTCTTGCCAACCGCCATTACTTCTTTCCGTCGTATCCGCGTTCATCCGCGTCATCCGCGGTTCCCTTGGCCGTCGTTGTGCCGCGGCGGTGGCGGCTCCAATTAATAAACCGCTGATTACGCGGATCACGCGGATGGGGACGACGGGACGCTCAATTTCTCCGAACCGGTCCCGCCGCACGCTGTGCATGCGAACCGATTTTGTATGTCGTTTTCGATATGTAGGCGACGTCGATCGTGGATGGATTACCCCGGCAACAATTGATAATGCACCATGCCGCCCACGGCCAGACCGATGAACATCCATAATCCCGCCGAAAGCGTTTCCCCCACAATTAAACCAATAAAAAATGGCCGGGCCCGGCGGAACGCCCCCGCCCCGCCATAGCGCAGCAGCAGTTGCTTGAACAGCCAGCCTAAGAATATCGAAAACCAAAACGTGTGCAGCGGCCAGGTGTGCATGAGCAACAAGCCCACCGGACTAAAGGGCCACCACGCAAACAGCAGCCGCCCGCCCGCCACTGCCAGCACCACCAAGGCGCCCAAGCCCAGATTCCACCACGCCAGCGGCAATGACCGCGGCGCGCCCGAATTGCTAAAGGCATACGTGTGCGTAAGCGTGACGATGGGCACGGTGCGCGCCGACCAACTGTCCATGGTCGCCCGGCCGTAATGATACGCCAGGATGTGTTGCGTCACGCCGGAAATCAGCACGCTCAGGACCAGGGCGCCGATCATCCAGCGGAACAGTTTGGGGCGTTGTGCAGGCTCTATATCGGTGCCCAGCCGCAGGGCGTCGGTGGCGAAGGGCATTAAGTTTTCACGCAAATCATAAAAGAAAATATGCGACGTAACCGATGAAAAATAATAACTGGCCATGTCCACGAAACGCGGACCCAGCAAAAAATTCAGGAACATCGACGGCCACCACGTCGTGCCGATGAACATGATGCCCGTCTCGGCGACCACCCGGGCCATCAGCGTCACCAGTACGATGCCCAGGAGTACAATCAGGCCCGCCACCCACGCCTGTACGCCGGCGAGCGTCATCCATATCCCGGCCACCAGCAGGCAGATCAGCAAACCGCCGACCATGACGCGGCAACTTATAAATTCATCGGGATCTCGCGGGGCGTTTCTCCAGGCGGCTTTCGCCACGGAGGCCAGATGCTCGCGGGCCAACCAGACGATGCCCGCAAAATAGGCCAGATACATGCCGATGGACCGCACGGGCATCATGGGCCGGGGATCGATCCCGCGGCTGGCCAGCGCCACGGATGCCAGGCCATTAATAACCAGGAAAAACCAGAGGCTAAACGCCACTTCAGAGGGGACGAAAAACGAGATGCCCACGGCCGAAAAAAAGATGCGATTGCTGGTTAAATACCCGGGCAAATGGTTCCACGGGGCCTGTCCGAACGCGCTGGTGAAGCTGAAGGAAAGTTTCACGTGCGGTACGGCGTGAAAATAGGCGTGCAGGCCTCCCAATAAATAAACAAATATTGGAATGGCCGCGCCCGCCCACAGCACCGGGTTGCGCCACAGCGCGTTGTAGCAGCGTCCGGGCTCCGGCGCCTGCATGAGTTCCAGTGGAATGGTGGCCAGCGGATACCCCAGCCGCTCATGCTGCACCCACTGCCGCCGAAAAATGGCGGCCAGAAACATCATGGCGCCGAACACCGCGGCGATCAAGATTCCCCACAGCGCCGCGGGCAGCAGAAAGGGCCGCCACGGCGTGTGGACGCGCCCGCTTTCGCCGGGAAAAAAATAATCGCGAACCACCGCCGAATGGGCGCGATGCGCGGGCGCCAACGCCGGCGGTATCAACGCCGTGACGCTCTTAAGCCAGGGGTAACGTTCAACATAGTGGTACGGCGAGATGAGCATGGGCTCGAAGTAGCGCAGCAGCCCGCTGGAGGGCGCCGCCGCCGCGACGAACATCATGGCCAGCATCACAATCAATTCGCCGGTGGAAAAAGGCCGGCGCCGGAGGCGCGTCAGCAGAGGATTTACCGCCAATACCAGCGCGGCCATGATGCTGATGATTCCGGCGGGGAAATAATTTCCAATAAAAAATGTGTTCTTGGCGACATAGTCGTTGTACGGCGTGAACGCCGCGATGAACCCCACCAACAGGCAGCCCACCAGAATCGACCGAATGCCCACCGCCGGCGGCGAACCGTGGCCCAGAGGACCGGGGTCCAAAGAGCCGCCGGTGGCGCCAGCCCCCGCCCGGGGGGCCTTTCCCGATTCCGCCGCGTCTAAATTGCTCACACCAATGGGCACAGAATATCCTCAGGCGTCGCGAAGTTGCCGGTAAAAAAAGCCGGCCGGAAACCTTGGGGATAATCCGGGGGGATAATCCGGGCGAACTGCCTGCGGGGAAGTCCGGTAGGAAGGGTCTGGAAAGACCCAGCAATAGTATGTCCATCCATGGACCAGCCTGCAGCAAGGTGTTTAACGTCAGTCACGGTACAACGATAGCCCGCATGGCCGCAAGGGTGCGATGATGGCGGGCCCTGCCCGCCGTACCCGTATTGCGCCACGCCCTGCATTAACAACGGATGTACCGCGAATTTCGTTCAAAAAAAATGCGCAAACACAGGGTAAGTGTAGGGATGGGCGCCGTCGCCCAGCATCGTGGTTGCTACGGCGACGCGAACGCCGCCCACGCGCATCACGGCGCCGAGGCGCGTGGGCGCAGCGGATCAACGCCTTTCGCCGTGGCCGCGGTTATAACGACCGCAGTTCCGCCGGTTCACGCGCTTTCCTTGATCGGAATGGGCTTGCGGTCAAACAACGCCGCCTCGCCACGCACGATTTCTTCGGTAATCACATACTTGCCGCGCTCCCGCATCA
>JAJZCU010000120.1 GCA_021828935.1 Planctomycetota bacterium
GCCAACTGACGCCGCCCCCGCCGCCCCCGCCGCCGCCGGCGCGGCCGGCCAACAAGCAGAAATAAGGGGTGCTACGTGGGCGCCTGCTGCTGGTGCGAAATTATCGGTAAACTGCGCACCAGCCCCCATTAATGGTGGGGCTTGAGGCGACGGGGCGGAAACCGGCGCGCTGTGAAGAAAAATCCGTCATGCGGCGCCGCGGGCGGTATACAATAGCTTGGCCGCGAGAAGCGGATTGGCTGATTGCCCGTATAGGAACCAAGGTATGGCGGAAAACATTTCGCGCAGGGTGAAACCCATGGGGGAAGACGGCGGCGTGTACAAATGCCCGATCTGCGGCAAACCCGTCGCCCATATCAACGTGCCTGCATTCCCATTTTGTAGTCCAACGTGTCGCTTGGTCGATTTAAACAAATGGCTGGAGGGTTCCTATGGCGCGTCGCGACCGTTGGACCCATCGGATGAGTTGGGCGATATGCCCGCGGCGCCGCCGCTTCGGCGCCCGGTCTGCGAGGATTAGAAACGCCGGCGCGCCGGTTTTTTCCACACTTTTCGCGGCTGTCAAAAAAAAACCCTCTGGCAGGGTTGAAAATCGCCAATTTCCAGTCCACAATACGTTCGCCGGTAGTCGCGTGCAGTCTCCGCACGCGGGCATGCCAGGCGTACATTGCAAAGGAGCATTGTTGGTTATGGAAGAATATGAACAGCTAAAAAAATTGGTGGCCGACGCGGCGGATGATATTGACAAGGCCGAGGGCGGGAACAAGACCGCCGGAACCCGCGTACGCAAGCAGATGCAATCCATCAAGGAAGTGGCGCAGCGGCTGCGTATCAAGATTTTGGAAAGCAAAAGCGGCGCAGAGACGCCCTGAAGTCGATGCGAGGAAAGGCCCAATGGCTTTTCACTGGGCTGCGGGCATGTGGCCGCTGTTCCGCGGTATCGTGCTGGTCCGGTTGTCGGCCGCGCCCTGATCGGTGACGCGGCGGCTGGGGTGGTTTTTGCGACTATTTTTGTGAGACGTCGGCATGGCGCCGCCTTTTTTATTTGACATTTCCACGCTCGATATCGACAAAATAGTCGTGCCGCTGGAAGAAATTCGCAAGATCAACCCGCAGCGGCACGAAATGGAGCAGCTTTCGGGCATTCTTTACTTGAATATGGAGACGGCCACGGTCATTGGCGTAAAGCATGTGACCATGGACGACTTTTGGGTGCGCGGGCACATTCCAGGGCGCCCGTTAATGCCTGGGGTGCTGATGATTGAAGCGGCGGCACAATTATGTTCGTTCGTGACGCGGCTGAAAATGGGGGAAGAGGGCTTCATTGGGTTCGCGAAATGTGACGATACGCGCTTCCGTGGCATCGTCACGCCGCCGTCTTCCCTGATCGTCATCGCGCAGATGGCGGAAATTGGCCGCCGCCGCGCCGTGGCCAAGTGCCAGGGCATCTGCAAGGGCACGCTGGTGTTTGAATCGACGATCACCGGCATGGCAGTGTGATATAACGCCCGGGTATTCTGGCGCCGCGTGGTCATCGCCACGCCGAACCCGCGCCGCTGGCGCCGTTCATAAGATTTTTCGCGAGCCGTCATGCCATTGTTCACGCTTCCGCCTGAGCTTTCTTCCGGCATCGGGGATGCGTGGCGATCAGTTCCGCTGCAATCGGCCCAGGGGGCGACCGCGATTGATTTTTCCGCCATTCCCAACCGCCGCGCCGTCTATGTTTTTCTGGAAGAAGACGAACATGTGGTTCTGGTGGCCACCACCGCGCACCTGCGCAACACGCTGGTCCACCGGCTGGCGGAAATTCCGGAAGGCGCCCACACGCGGGCCATTCCTTATGGCCAATTCTGCCGCAAACTGATTTATTTTCCCGCGCATAGCCCATTTTCGGCTGATCTTATTTTTTTATTATTGGTGCGCCATTGGTATCCCCAGACGTTTGGCGAGATGCTCTCCTGGCGCCGGCCGTGGTTCGTTGAGGCCCGCATTGGCCAGATGTTTCCACGGTTGATAAAGACCGATTCGCCCGAAGAGTTGTCCCTGGCCGCCGGCCCGGTGGATTCGCGCGCGGCGGCGGGGCGGCTCATTGAGACCGTCGAAGAACTCTTTGACCTGTGCCGGTACTATTCTATTTTGCAACAGGCGCCCGATGGCGCTGCCTGCGCATACAAAGACATGGGTAAATGCCCAGCGCCATGTGATGGCAGCATTTCAATGGATCAATACCGCACGCAGCTCGCGGCGGCGATTGATTTGGCTCGAAATCTGCATGCGCCCTGCGGCGATTCGGCATGGAACCGGTGGCATGCCGCGCAGGAAAGCGCCATGCGGCAGGCCGCGGCGCAGTTGCGTTTCGAGCAGGCCAATAACTTAAAGACCCGGCTGGCACGGGCCGATGTTCTGCAAACCTCGGCCTTTGCCGCCGTGCAGGCCGCTGATAAATTTTGTTATCTGGCGCTGCAGCCGGGAGCAGGCCGGCCTTGGATTGAACCATTCTACATACATGGGGGGACAATACAGCGGCAAGCGGCGGTTCACAAGCGGGATTTGCCCGCGGCGTGCGGCCGTTGGTGTACGGACGTTTGTGCCGCTGCGAATTCCGCGGAGGACTTTCAATCGTCGCGGTTGTGGTTCGCCGGGCTGCTGACGCATCATTTATACCGTGGCGAAGCCGATCCGGGCCTGTATTTGCCAGCGCAGGAATTGCATGATGAGCAGGCGGTGTGTCGGCGGGTCCAGGAATGGCTCAAAAAGCCGCCGCGAAAAATGCCCGGCGATCCCGGGGCCTCCAGCGGCGCCGACAATTCCGCCGCCGGCCCCAGCCCGGACCTGATTTCTGAAGCCACGGCGAATGCGGCGCCGACGAACTTATACCCCGGCGCGGGGCGCGCCGGAAGCAGCAACCCCGCCGCGGAGGAACATGTCTGATGGGCGCCTCGGTGACATTATCGACGGTAAGAACTTCACAAGAACCATCGGCGCCGGCCGGCGACGCGCCGGCCCCGCCGCCGGCGCCGGCCCCCGCGGATTGCCAGGCCATTGATGCCTTCATTTCCTACGTCTCAACTGAACTTGGTCTGGCGGAAAATACGGTCTTGGCCTACCGTACCGATCTGCTTGATTACGCGGGTTTCTGCCAGCGCGACAATCCCGCCGGTGGGGGCGTCTTGAACGCGGGTCTGGAAACGCTGGGACGTTACTTAAAAACCCTGCAGGCCCAGCGGCGCATGGCCATGTCCAGCATTCTGCGGCACACGGTCACGCTGAAAATGTTTTACCGGTTTGGCCGCAGCCGCGGGCTATGCGCTGAAAATCCCACCGAATTGCTGGACCGCCCGCGGCATGAACAAAAATTGCCCGACGTTCTTGGCCGTGAACAGGTGCTGCGCCTGCTGGCGGCGGTTCCGCCAGAGCATCCACTGGCCGCGCGTGACCGGGCGATCGTGGAATTGTTCTATGCCTGCGGCTTGCGGGCTTCGGAGCTCGCCGATTTAACATTCAATGATCTGCACATCGACTTAGGCGTCATCCGCGTGATCGGCAAGGGCCGCAAGGAACGCATTATACCCATCGGCAAGCCCGCCGCGGCGGCAATCGCCCAATACGTAAGCCACCTGCGCCCGCATTTAATGCTGGCCCCGGTGCGACGCGGCAAAGGGCCGCTGCGTGAACACGGTCATGTCTTTGTTTCACGTTCGGGCCGGAAGATCAACCGCATCGTGCTGTACCAGCGGATCACGGAGCTGTGCAAAAACGCCGGTTTGCGGAAAATTCATCCGCATACGTTGCGTCACAGTTTTGCCACACATCTGCTTTCCGGCGGCGCCGATCTGCGCGTGGTGCAGGAACTGCTGGGCCACGCCGATGTCGGGACGACGCAGATTTATACGCATGTTGATTCGGATAGGCTAAAAAGTGTTCATGAGAAATTCCATCCGCGCCCGTGAGAAGCAGCGTGGACCCGTGCCGGTGGGTGAATTATGCACCGCGGGTGGCGCGGATGCGCGCGAATACGATGGGGGAGCGGGACGGGCGTACATTGCATCATGGCTCGGGCTTGCGCCGGCGGGGGTTGGGGCGGTCCGGTGAATCGGCGCGCGGCGGCAATGACTTGCCGGGCTTTGGCGGCTGGCCGGAGCGGGCGCCTTTGCCGCTGACTTTCCTGGCGTCGTTGTGCAGAACGTGCGTTTGGGCGTGAGACTGCGCGGTATCCAGCGCCAACAACTGATCGCGCAGCTGCGCCGCTTCTTCATAGCGCTGTTCCTGGAGCGCTGTTTTGAGCTTTTTCTGCAGGGCCTTACGCGGATCGTGCGGCAGTTGCTTGCGCAGTTGCCGCATAATTTCAATCAGCGTCGTGGCCTCATCGGATTCGCGGAACATCCGCATGCGGTGCCGCTTGGGCACGCCCGGAATACTGCCATACAAACCAGCAATAGCCCGCACGGAGCCGCGCAGATACGCCAAGGCCGTTTGTACATAGCCTTCTTTCAACGCGGCGCCGGCCCGGGCCCGCCCCTGCATCATAATGATGTAAGGCCGATATTGTTCCAAATGATAGCGGTCCTGATCGCGGCGGCCGTATTTGTTGCACAAATCCATCACGTCCAGATTGTGCTGGGTGTCACGGATGACCGCATCGAACTGTTCCAGCACAAACAGGCTCAGGTAACGGTGGTAGAACATGGCCGATTCTTCGCGCAGGGCTTGGCAATCGCGCGACCCTAAGAAAAAGCCGGTGTCCGAACCGCGGCGACGCTGGTGGTTGCGTAACCGGGCCTGGTGAAAATCCAGTTCGCTTAAACTGTGGTGGGGCCGTTTGCCGTCGGGCCGGCCGGTCATTTCCATTTGCAGAATGCCCAGGTCGAGGCGCATTTGCAATTTTGGCCTGCCGTCTTTGCCGGGAACAACCCGCACATTGACCTGGCCATGTTCAAATTTCCAGCCCGCCATTGCTTCGGTGATGTCGAAGTGTGATGGATGCGGTGCGGGACGTTTCATGCATACCTCCAGCGGGGCGAATGTCGCGCCCGGTCGATGCATTATAGCCAGGGGCGCGCCGGGTGAAAGTCTAAAATTTTAACGGCTCAGTTGGGTTGGCCAACGGAGGGAAAATGATCGCGGCGTCAGCCCGTTTCTAAATATAATTGGACCGGCGCCCGATGGCACATTTTTTCCCCCCGGAAGCACGCCGCCGCACAGGCGAAGGGAAAAACGCTGAGTCACGTCCCGCGAGAAGATCAGGCGGCGAGCCAGTGCAAATCGAGGGGTTAAAGCATATAATACTCGGCGTGGCGCGGCTGCGGAACCAGCCGGCGTCAATGCAATTGGAGGCTCAATTATGCCGTTTCAGCAGGATACCGCCTTTGCCGATGAGATCAGTCGAGCATATGGGAAGTATCACTCTACATTCCGCAGCCAGACTGACCAAGTGCTGGCGCAGCTCTTTGAGAAAAATGGATGGCTGGTTGCGCATGTGTCCTTCCCCACGGGTCTAAAGCCCGAAGAGGTGACCGACACCTACGTAGGGGATTTGAATCGCTGCGCGGCTGATCACGGCTTTGCGGGCAAACTGAGACTCATCTACTCCGAATAGCCGAAGCAATATGGTAAAAGTTCGCATTTCAGTTCATTTGCCTTACTTATCTGCTTGTCCTGCCGCCTGGCGTATATCCAACGCCGGGCTTGGGAGGCCCGGTAAGCCTGACAGACGACTCGGCCGCCGGCCAGGATGTGGCCGTCGAGGCTCGAACCGAAGCGTCCGCGTTGTTCGATGCGCCCGAGGGCGCTGATGCCGAATCACAAGAACGTCAGTGTCAAGCCGAGGCTGATCGTCTCTTGCGCCGCGTCAACCGCTTGCTTCGATGGTATCGAGTGACCACAGGCCGAGCGGCGATCACTGAATTGACTCGCGCCCAGGCTAGCCCGTTTCGATTTTTTGTTGACGAAAGTGGTGGGGTGTGGGCTGGCCGTGCACCACTGGAATACGAGGCCGCAAGTTTACATGTGCCGACGGAGAAAAGTTCCGCTACCTTTGGCGAAATGGTGCGTAGGGATTGCACGACGGAACCGATCCGGATGTTGCCGCGCTGAACCTGCTGGACGCCGAATATGCAATGAGCATTGGGCGTTTCCGCGAGGCCGTCTTGCTTTGCTGGGGCGCAATTGACGCGACATTTGTCCGCAAATTTGAGCGCCTGGTAGATGATCGCCTGCCCGGCGAATGGGCTGACGGGCGTGAATTTCTCAAGGGCATCGATTTCGGTCTTCGTCACAAGATGACCACCGGATTGCGGTTGCTGACTGGCCGATCGCTTTACGCCGAACCAGACGGATTCTGGCAGGACCTATCCACCAGCTATGGCTTGCGGAATCGGATCATTCACGATGGACAAATCGCGCACGAGGATGATGCAAAGCTCGCCATCAAAGTCGCTCGGAAGATCGTGCGGATTGTGGCCTCTTTACCTGCTTAACAAATTGCCCGCGGGATGGCCGCGCGGCGCGGCACTACGCTGGGCTGATGAGAAGCCCAATCCCTACTTCGTCCTATTTTTTTTGGTTCGCGGCAACCTATTTCGCCCCTGGCCGGGGCTTCGGATTTAATGCCAAACTAAACCCACCATTGAAATGGTGGGCTAAGTTCGCGAGTGCCATCCGGCA
>JAJZCU010000121.1 GCA_021828935.1 Planctomycetota bacterium
GTACCTCCCCCCGACCCTTACGGCCGCAAGGCCCTCCTGAAACTCAGTTGCGCGCTCATATTGGCAGCCAATGACAATTTCTCCGGTGGTGTCAACAAAACCCCAATGCCCGTCGCTGCGAACGCCAATCAAACCGTCCGAACAATCGCGTACACACTCATATGCAGGCGCAATCACCACGTTGCCGGCAGCGTCGATGAAGCCCCACCGGCCACCGCGAGAAATGGGGTAGAGCATCATGTGACTCCAAAGCATCCCGTACTGGCCCCACGGGCCGCGCCTTCCCCACGTAAAACGCCTTTCTTCCCGGAATTACGCTCCGTTTCACCGCCTGCGTCTAAACGCGGGCGCGGGCGGGCGCACCGCACGCCGTCACAGCCCGACAGGGGTCGCCGCGACGGCGGCGCCCGCAATCAGCCAAGCAGCCCACCCAGTGGCGACCACCACACCGCCGACTACCAGCACGCGCTCGCCCGTTTTTGCGCTCACGCAAAAACTGAAAGAAGAATTTCCACCGGAGCCTTCGTTCTGATCGGCCTGCGGCTTTTTGTTGACGTACTTGCGGCCCTCTGTCGCGATATTCTTCGCCTCGTCCTCAATTTCCTGCGGCGACATTCTTTCTTTTGATATCCTGTCATGCAGCTCTCGCCGTCCCTCCTTGGAAAGATTATATTTATCAGCAATGTGATTGATAAAGCGAATGTCGCTCTTAACCAAGCCTGTGTGGTCATCCCAGGACGCCGGAGCCGAGCTGACAAATTGATACCTGCTCGCACCATTAATATACCCCGCCGGATCCTGTTCGACCCAGTTACCAAGCGTCGGCGAGTAATCGCGGTGGCGGAAAAGGTACAGGCCGGTGATGGGGTCTTGGCGGCCCCCCTGGTGCAGATATTCTGTTAATGGGATTTGGCTGCTGGCGGTGCTCCAGTCGGCGTTGAGTACCGTGACGTTCCCATAATGATCATAAATATAACGCTGCGTGACCTGCCATGTGCTGCCCACCAGGCCCACGATGGCGGTGGTGTTGAAATTAGCGTCGTGCTGGTAGTAAATTCGCTGCGCCGGCTGAATCGCGCCATTAGTGTAAGTGTCCCGCAGCACCATCGCGTCGATGTATGCCCACGCGCCAGCGTGGGCGTAGCACCGTCCATTTATGGCGGCGCCCCGTTCCACATTCATGTGCTCAGTCGGCGTCGCGGAAGCGACCACCTTGCGGAAGATCCCCCTGCGGAATGCCCAATGTTCGGGCGGCGCTTATGAGAATGTCAAAGAACTCGGGGCATTCTAATTTCCGCGGCCTCCAATTTCAAGCACATTCATGTGCTCAGTCGGCGTCGCGGTAGCGACCACCTTGCGGAAGATCCCCTGCGGAATGCCCAATGTTCGGGCGGCTTTATGAGAATGTCAAAGAACTCGGCGCCTCCTAACGGCGGCGTAAGTCCGACTGGACGAGCCAGGGCATGGGCCCATCCCACAGCCCTTCCGATTCGACAGCGCGATCCAAAATGTTTTCACCGAGCAGAAGCCGCCCGGGCCTCAATAAAAATAGCAGCATGTCCAAATTAAGCCTCTTATTCTTGGGGATCGTCAGGGTATAGATCTAAATAACAGTCGTGCAAAATTCGACGCGTCTGGCCGGGACCAACGCCGCCGGTCTTCAGATAGGCGCCGCCCTCAAGGTTCGGCATTCTGACGCCTACGCTATAAACTGGTAATTTTATTGCGGATCCGTTGTACACCTCGAACGCCCCCTTGTCGTGTTCCGTCTTACCCAAAAATTTTACGCGAAATTTACCGCGCGCGGCCGTCACCGCTGCTTCGGCGGGGGTAAACGGCGGTGGCCCAGCTTGAAGCATCCGCCACTCCCGTTGCGTGTATGTCTTTTTAATTTTGTCGAGCGTCCCCGACAGCCACCCCGAAAACGTCTCGGCGATCTTGCGCCGCCCCAGCCAGACCGACGCCCGGGCGCCGTGCATTGGGAGCAAGGGAAATCCGTAATCGCCGGCCGGGCCTCCGGCGAAAATGAACCTGCCATCGCGCACCTCCGCCTGCGCAGGACGAAAAATCAATAGCTCATGCCCGAGGCCACGACGGAACAACTTCGCGGCCCCCCACCGCCGAATAAAGCGTTCGTATTCCTGCGGAAGCGCCGCAAGCGTCAATCGTCTCGCCTCGTCCGCAAACAAACCGGCCGGAACCGGGCCGCCAAACACGTAAAAATTCCGCCATTTTACCGACGCGACCTCGTCCTGAAACCAATCGGCCTGACTCATTTTTGCGTCCTTTTCCTCCACCTCGCACAATCGCCCGTTCGGCATCCCCGCGTTTGAAACTCGAAGCTACATCCACGCGGCCCCAGCGGGGCGACCCCTGGACGCGCAAAATGACAAGCCTTCAATGCACATGCCGTACAATTTCTCCGCGCACCAAGTAGATAATTTCTTCCGCAATGTTTGTGCAGTGATCGCCGATGCGCTCGAAGTATTTCGCCGCCATGATCAGCGCCAGATCGGCGGGCACCTGACCGGTGTTGGCCACCATGCCCGCCTGTAAATCCTGATAGGCCTGGTGGTACAGGGCGTCGACCACGTCATCATTGCGGCACACCTGTTCGGCCACGGCCACATCACGGGCCGCCAGGCAGCGCGTGGTGTCCCGCACCTGCTGCCGCGCGCTGTCCGCCAACACGCGAATATCATGCGGGGTTTCCGAACCGGCCGCCGCGAACGGGCCCACCAATTGGGCGATATTCGCGGCGCAATCTCCGATGCGTTCCAGATCACTGTTAATTTTTACCACCGCGAAGACCGTTCGCAGGTCCGTGGCCGCGGGTTGGTGCCGGGCGCATAAGTTGATGGACGCCCGTTCTATTTCGACTTCCTCGGCGTCAATTTTCGCCTCATTTTCCAATACGGTGGCCGCCAACGCGGCGTCGCGATTCACCAACGCGTCGGCGGCCTGATCCACGGCGGCCTCCACCAATGCGGACATGTCCACACACCGGCGGTGCAGGTGCTCCAGCAATTCCACAAAATGCGCTGACATGGTTGCTCCATGAAAATAACAAACAATAGCACGGTGCGCGGGCGGGCTTCGCGGCGTGCGCATCAGCATACCACTTTGCCGACTGCGGCGCACAGGCCATTGGTCCGCGCCCACGTGCCACGCGCAATTTATGCGTATCGGCCGGACACATACGCTTCGGTTTGTTTATCTTTGGGACAGGTTAAAATTTGATCGGTGGGGCCCATTTCAACCAGCCGCCCATTGAGAAAAAACGCGGTTTGGTCCGCCACATGAGAGGCTTGTTGGGGCGTTTGCGCCGCCAGCAGCACGGTGTAATCACGGGCCAGATCACAGATGAGATCTTCCATGCGGCTTACGGAGGGCGGGTCCATGTCGGCCGTGGGTTCATCCAAAAGTATCAGCCGCGGATCTGTGGCCAGCACGCGGGCCAGGCACAGCCGCTGTTGCTGTTCACGGGGCAACGCCGCCGCCGGTTCCGCCAGCCGATTTTGCGCCAACTCCCAGAGGCCCACGCGGCGCAGGCACCGTTCCACGATGGCCACCAGACGGGCCTTGTCTCCCACGCCGGCCATGCGCGGGGCCATGGCAATGTTGTCAAATATTCCGGCCACCGGCAGCGTGGGGTGATTGAACAACATGCCCACGCGGCGGCGCAGCAGAATGACATCCGTCCGGCCGGCATAAATATTGTCGCCGAAAACCGCCAACGTGCCCGTGGTCTTGATGGTCGCGTCCAGGTCCAGCAGGCGGTTGACGCACCGCAGAAACAGACTTTTGCCCGAACCCGCCGGGCCGATGATCGCGGTAATCAACCCGCTTTCAACGGTCATATTAACATTTTCCAACATTGTGCGGTCCCCCTCGCGCACGCTGAAGTTCCGTGCGTCAATGGCCGGCGGCGCGGGCTGGGGCGCGGTATCAACCATCAAGATGCTCCAAAAGCCAAAGCGGCGCCGCGACGGGATCACGCGGCGTCATGTCTTAATTTTACCCGATGGCGCGCCCGATGTATCGCCATCCGCGGGATTTGCCACCCCGGCGCCGCCATTCGAGAGCGCGGCCGCCGCCACCGCGTCGTTCCCGCCAACGCCAGGCAGCCCATCGCCGTTTCCGGCCAGGGCCGCCGCCGGCTTTACCGGCCGCCGCGCCATGTAAATCCAGAAGATCAACCCGATGACAAACATGGGGGCGGAATAGATTTCCCCGAGGCTAAAGTAATGCCCGAAGATTTTCTGCGGGTTGTCCCCGGCCCGGAACTGTTCGCCGATGATACGCATCACCGGATAAATGGTAATAAACGCCCCCACCGCCATGCCCGGCTTGCGCCACCGCCGCCCAATGTTCCAGCAAATGATAAACAGCAGCAGCCCTTCACAAAAAGATTCGATGAGCTGTGAAGGATATCGCGGCGGCAATATCTTGTGCATTTGCGCGATGACAAACGGGTGCCCTTCGCGCGCCAGGCGCACAATGCCGTGCAGCGGATCGCGCCGCAACAGCCGCGCCGTGGCCGGGTTGTGAACGCTTTCCTCTTGAATAAGCCGGCCCACCTTGGCCATGCTCACATGGCGTTCAATTTTTAACTGCGGCGGCTCATAAATTTCGGTGGGAAACTGCACCGCCCACCACACATGGGCCACATGGCCATACACTTCACCGTTAATAAAATTGGCGATGCGCCCAAAGAGTATGCCGATGGGCGCCACCATGCACACGGAATCGCCCAGATTCAGGAATGAATATTGGTTGCGCCGCGCAAAGAACCACACCGCCAGCAGCACGCCGATAATGCCGCCATGGGCCGACATGCCCCCTTCCTGCAGTTGCAGCACCCCCCAATACGGAAAGGGCGGCCCGAAGGTCCACATCAGATGCGGTTCGTAGAAAAAAACCTCCCCCAGGCGCCCCCCCAGCAGCACGCCAAAAATAGCCACAGTTAATACAAAATCAGGCAGCTTGTCCGCGGGCACCTGCAGTTGGCCCTGGCGGATTAGATATTTTAGCAGGAAGTACGCCACGATGAAGCCCGTTAAATAGGCCAGGCCATACCAGCGCACGCCGAAACTGCTGTGCCCAAAGCGCAGTAGAAAGGGATTTAAATTATCCAGATAATAAGCTAGCGTCATGTCATGTCGCCGCGGGCGTCGCCGTCGGCTTTCCTTTCACGTTTGCATGATGGTCCGTGCGATTGGCGTTCATCCATTGGCGCAGCAACGCCGCGGCCATGGCCAGGGTGGCCGCATCAGTCTCGCCGCCGGGCACATGGCTGATCCATCCGCCATACCCAATGCCGCGCAGACGTAAAATGAATTGCCGCGCAACCAAATTTTCCGGCGGCCCAGGCCCTTCCACGGACCCTTCCACGGGGCTTTCCGTGCGGCCTTCCACGCGATTTACAGCACCTCCGGCAACTTTGTTGATGCCCGCGGTGGCCTGCCCGTCCGCCGCCCCGGCCAGCGGCGCCCCCACCGCCCGCAGTCGCACATATTCCAGCCGCGTGCCCAGCAGCGGCACGGCAATCGCCGGCGTATCAACGCAGTGGGCCTGGCTGTCCCAGCAAAAGCCCCACGCCCGCGACGGCAGCAACTGCCCCAGCCGCCAAAGATCGCGGGCGCCAAAAGCCCCGCCTTCATTCTGTACTACCACCTTCACCCCCAGTTCGCCCGCCCGGGCCAGCAGGCCTTCGATGGCCAGGGCCACCTCCGGCAGCCGATGCAGCGGCAGACGCCGCGCCGTGGGACGCACGCACAAAACCGGCGCCCCCAATTCGGCGGCGGTGATTAAATGGCCATGCAACGTCTCGCGCGCCCCCGCATTCACACGGCCGCGACCATCGCACAAAACCACGTCCGCCAACAGCGCCGCCACACGCAGTCCGGCGTCTTCCAATGCCCGGTGCGTCCGCCCAGGATCCGCCAGCAGCCGATGGCTGCCAAACATGCGCCCGTGCGCCACGCCCCGTATTTCCAGCCCATCAAACCCGCTGCGTTTTACCTGCTGGACCACCGCCGGCAGATCGGCCCCGGCCAACGCCGTGTCGCTGATGGCCAGTGGAATTGTCATGCGTTTGGCGTTTCCTGCAAGTCCGGGACACCCGGCAACGAGTGTTCCATCAAACTCTGGTGAAAACGCTGTAGCATAGATGCGGCGGCGCATCTGTCAATGTTGGGGTGCGGGCGAAATGGGGCACGGTGTGGCAAAAGCTTTGCAGATCCCGTTTTAATTCGTTTCCGTCATATCCGCGTTCATCCGGGGGCGCCCTCTGGGCCATCGGCGGTTCCCTTGCCCGTAGTTGTACCCGCGGCGGCGGCGGCTCCGATGAATAAACCGCTGATGACGCTGATATACGCGGATTGGGACGACGGAATACCCAGTTATCAGAAAACATAACTAAATCATAGCAATCCAGCCCAAATGGATGCGGCGCCCCGCTGTCTCTTTTGCCAACTACCCTTACCCAATCCCGCCGTATCCGCGTTCATCCGGGGGCGCCCTCTGGGCCATCCGCGGTTCACTTGGCCGTGGTTTTGCCGCC
>JAJZCU010000122.1 GCA_021828935.1 Planctomycetota bacterium
CCGACCGCATTGAAGACCTCATTGCGGCCAACGCCCTCTATCGACCCGGCCCGATGGACTTGATTCCTGATTATTGCGCCCGCAAACACGGTCGGCAAAAGGCGCCGCTCACGCATCCGCTGATGGACAAAATTCTGGAAGAAACCTACGGCATCATGGTGTACCAGGAACAGGTGATGCGGATATTCAACCAGTTGGGCAATATTCCGCTGGCCAAGGCCTATAAAATTATCAAGGCCATCAGCGGATGCGTGAGCGGCGCCTTTTGCCGACCGTGTTTGCGGGCGCAATAATCAGGAATCAAGTCCATCGGGCCGGGTCGATAGAGGGCGTTGGCCGCAATGAGGTCTTCAATGCGGTCGGGCTTCATTTTCATCAGCAGGTCTTTCATGCCGCCGGATTCAAACTGAAACACGCCGCGGGTCTGGCCCGTTTGGAACACGTTGCGGTAGACCAACTGATCGGCCAGATCAATTTTTTCCAGGTCCAGACGGGCGGGCCGGTCCTTTTCGCGCGGATGGGCGATGGGCGCGTCCAGTGAAAGCCGCCCGGCCAGGGTATCCTGTTCAATTAAATTCAGCGCGCGCTCAATAATGGTTAGCGTGCGGAGCCCCAGAAAGTCCATTTTTAACAGGCCAACCTTTTCGCACGTCGGCCCATCCCACTGGGTCATGATGTCATTGCCGTTTTTGTACAGCGGAACAACTTCATCCAATGGCTTGTCGCACACAATCACGCCCGCAGCGTGCATGCCGGCGTTGCGGCACAGGCCCTCCAGGCGCAGGGCGATGTCAAACACCCGCGTGACGTTCGGGTCGTTCTGATACAGCGCCTTTAAGTCCGGGATTTTCAGCGCCCCGGCCAGATCAACATTGGGCCCGTTGGGAATTAATTTTGTTATCTTATCAACCTCGGCCAGCGGCATGGCCAGCACGCGGCCCACGTCCTTGATTGCCGCTTTGGCCGCCAGCGTGGAAAAGGTGATGATCTGCGAAACATTGCCGTATTTCTTGCGAACGTATTCAATGACCGCCCCGCGGCCCTCCTGGCAGATGTCAATGTCGATATCGGGCATCTCCGAGCGGCTGGGGTCCATGAACCGTTCAAACAGCAGGTCGTAGCGCAGCGGGTCCACATTGCACAGACCCAGGGCGTAACCCACCAGCGTGCCCACGCCCGAACCTCTGGCGCCCACGGGAATGCCGTTCTGCCGGGCATAATTGCAGAAATCCCACACAATTAAAAAATAACTGCTGAAGCCCTTGCTTTGAATAACCTTGAGTTCCTGTTCCAGCCGGTCGCGCAGGGGCTGCGTCATGCCGCCGTATTTTTCCTGCACGCCGGCCTCGCACAGCGTGCGCAGGAAGTCATCGGCGGATGGCGCCACGCCGTCGGGGCCGGGCGGGGGGGCGTACACCGGGGCATGCCGTTTGGAAAAATCAATTTCCAAATTGCACATTTCCGCGATTTTCAGGGTGTTATCGCAGGCCTCAGGGATGTCGCGGAAAACTTCGCGCATCTCGGCCGGGCTTTTTAGGTACAGTTCCCGGCTGTAGCGCAGGCGCGTTTCATCCAGCACGGTGCGGCCCATGCTAATGCAGCACAACACGTCATGGGCGTCATAATCTTCTTTTAATAAATAATGATGGTCATTGGTGGCCACCACCGGGCAGCCGGCGCGCTGGGCCACTTCCAGCAGTTGCGGCAGCATGGCCACTTGAAGTTTGTCGCCGTGATTTTGCAATTCCACAAAAAAATTTTCGCCGAAAATATCTTTGTATTGCCCGGCGGTGGCCACGGCGGCGGCCATGTCGTTGCGCTCCAGATGGGCGGCGATTTCAGTGCCCAAATGCCCGTTGATGACCACCAATCCCTCCTGGTGGCGGGCCAGGGTTTCTTTGTCCACGCGGGGCCGATAATAAAAGCCTTCCGTGTATGCCAAACTGGCCAGTTTGAGCAAATTGCGGTATCCAGCCTGATCCTTGGCCACCACCACCAGGTGATACGCGGCCTCACCAATGCCGTGGGCATCACGGTCAAAACGCGAGCCGGGCGCCACGTAAAATTCGCAGCCTAATATGGGTTTTATGCCGGCTTTTTTTGCCGAATCATAAAAATCCAACATGCCAAACAGGTTGCCGTGATCGGTTAAGGCCAATGCGGGCATGCCCAACTCGGCGGCCTTGGTGCAAAGGCCCTTGGTGGTGGCGCCACCGTCCAGCAGCGAATAATGCGAGTGGCCGTGAAGGTGAACGAACGATTTTGCAAGGTCGGACATGCGGTCTCCGGAGTGGGTTTAAGCCAGTCACCGAGTATACCGCGGACGCGGCCTTCCGGGAAAGGATTTTTTTCGGACCCACCATTTTTTGTGGTTTACAGAAAAAAAACCACTGCCGCTTGCGTTTTGCAAAGTTTCCGTGCAAGATAATACCGTCTTGTAGCCGATACTGCCGATACGATTTGTTCTAATGGTTATGGGCCCTGCACAAGCGCCCGCCCCAATCGGCGTTTCGGTGGAATCCGGAACTTTGCCCTGGCTCACGGACATCGTCCACACGGCACGGCTCACGCGCGTCCGCGCCGCCGCCACTTTTTTGACAGGAGGTCGCATCCATGAAACTGGCCCGTCTGGAACTCTCCGGCTTTAAATCATTTGCCGACTACACCGAATTTGTCTTCGACGATGGCGTTACCGGCATCGTTGGTCCGAACGGTTGCGGAAAATCCAATGTGGTGGATGCCGTGAAATGGGTGCTGGGCGAAATGTCCGCCCGCAGCCTGCGCGGCGACGCCATGATGGATGTGATCTTCAGCGGTTCGGGCAGCCGCAAACCCATGGGCATGGCCGAAGTTTCGCTGACCTTCACCAACGAAGACCGCCGCCTGCCGTTGGATCATGCCACGGTAAAAGTCACGCGGCGGCTGTACCGCGACGGGACGTCGGAATATCTTGTCAACAACGCCATGGCGCGGCTCAAGGACATCCGCGAACTGTTTCTGGACACCGGCGTGGGCGTGGATGCTTATTCATTAATTGAGCAGGGCCGCGTTTCGGCGTTGCTGGAGGCCAATGCCCAGGACCGGCGGGAAATTTTTGAGGAGGCGGCGGGCGTTTCGCGTTTCAAATTGCGCAAGAAGGAAGCCAGCCGCAAGCTGGAAAAAACGGAACAGAATCTGCAGCAGTGCCGCTTGGTGCTTGAGGAAGTGGAAAAGCAACTGCGCAGCGTGAAGTTGCAGGCCGGAAAGGCTCGCAATTATCAGGATTATGCCACGCGCCTGCGCGAATTGCGCTCGGCTTATGCTCTGCGTGAATATGACCAATTGCACCAAAAGCTGCGCCAATTATCCGAACGGCGTGACGCCCTGCTGGACACCGCCGCCGTGGTGCAGCGTGATCTGGCAACTGCACGTTCCGCGCAAGAGGACAGCCAGATGGAACTTGATGCCGTTCAGGCCGCGCTGCACGCCGCTGAACGGGCGATGCTTACCGCGGAAAATCAGCGGCAGGCGGCGCAACAGCAACGGCGGTTCGCGCAGCAACAAATTGAAACGCTGACCGCGCAGCGCCAGCAGCATGAAGGACGCGCCGAGAATCTTAATGATCAACAGACGGCGGCGGGCCAGGCCATTGATGCGCTGGAAAAACAGATCGCCGAAATCGACCAGACCGTCCTGGAGCGTGAAGCCGAAGTAACGGAAGCCACCGGTCGGCAGGAGCAGGCCGCGAAAGCCATTGCCCAAATCAATCGCGCGTTGGATGAGCAAAAAGCGCGCGCGGTGGACCTGCTGCGCCAAACGGCCCGGGTGAATAACGAAATTAACGGCATAAAAATTCAACAGGAAAATCTGGGGCGGCAGAAAGAACGCCTGGTGGGCCGGCAGAGCCAGGTGGCGGCCCAACTTCAGGAATTGTTCACTGCGGAAGAGCAGCACAAACAGCAGAAGGCGGCATTGGAAGGCCAAGCCGCCGGCTTGCAGGAAGACGCATCGGCGGTACGCACGCGGCAGGAACAGGCCAGCCGACGTCATGCCGAATTGTCTGACCAATTAGCGCGGCAGCGCGAAGCGCGCAGCGGCGCCGTCAGCCGCCGCAACGTGCTGCAAGACCTGCAAAACCGGCGAGAAGGCGTGAATCAAGCCGCGCGCGATGTGCTAAAAGCCCGCGACGCCGGCAATGGATTTACTTACGTGCAAGGCCTCGTGGCGGATATTTTCAGCACCGACGTGCAATTTGCCCCGGCCATTGAAGCGGCCCTGGGCGACTGCGTGCATGCCGTGGTGGCCCAATGCGGCAAGGCTGTATTAGAAAATGCGGCCGCGTGGCAGGCGTTGGCGGGGCGCGTGCAGGTGTTATGTCTTGATCGGCTGGCGGATGGACAGGAGCTGGCGGCGGGCGCCGCCGGAGTAGCCGAGCCCGCGGGGCCAGTGGGGCAGCCATTTGCCCAACAAGAAAGTCTGGATTTCCCGCCGCCTGAGGACGCCGCTTTTGGCGACGCCGCGCCGCAAGACCCGCCCGTGGCCGCGCCGACCGTCACCCCCGCCTTAACAATTATTGAATGTGATCCAAAATTCGCCCATCTGGCCCGCCATTTATTCGGCCGCACCTCGATCGTCCAAACCGTTGCCGATGCGGTGGAACTAGCCAGGTGCAGCCCCGTAGGCTGGCGTTTTGTCACCCGCGCCGGTCAAGTGGTGGAAGCGGGGGGTGTTTGGCAACTGGGCGATGTTTCGCGCAAGCCCGGCGCCATCACCCGCCGCAGCGAATTAAAACAGCTTGATGCGCAAATCGCGGATTTAGAAACGCGGGTTGCCGACCTTACCGCGCAGTTGGCTGAATGTGATCAGGATTCGCGGCAGCTTAATAACCGCCAGCAGGAGCTCCGCGAAGCCGTGTACCAAGCCGGCCGGCAAACCGCCGAAGTGAACACGCGCTTGCAGCAAACCCAGCAACAGGCCGCGCGGGTGCGCGCCGAGGCGCCGCTGCTGGCCGGCGAAATGGAATCGTTGGATCGGCAGCACGTTCAGAATGAAACGCGGCAGCAGGAATTGGCCCAAACGCACGCCAAGCTGGAAGAAGATGCCCGCACCGTGGAACAGCAAGTCCACGCCATGGGGGCGCAGGTAATCGTGCAGCAGCACGCCATTTCAGAAATGTCCGAGGCCGCTACGCAGGCCCGCGTGGCCCTTAGTCAGGTGCGTGAACAGCGCGTGGCCCGCACGCGCGAACTGGGCCACCATCGGCAAATGTTGGCGCAGGCACAACAAGAATTGAAGCGCCTGCAGGCCGACGCCCAGGCCATTGCCGCGCGCATTGAAGAATCCGCCGCAATTATTTCACAGAGTGATTTGGCCGTGGCGGAGCATCAGGCCGCCTGCGAAGCCCATGCCGTAAAAATGGGCGAGCATTCCGCCCGGCTGACCCTGGTGAAAGAGGAATTGGCCCAGCAGGCATCGGCCGCCAATGGCCTGGAAGGACAGGGGCAGGCACTGGTCGCCGAAGAGCAGCAGTTGTCGCTGGCGTGCAATGACGCTTCCGTGCGCATTGAAACGCTGGTGACGCGCACGCAGGAAGAAATGCAAATTGACCTGCCTGACGCCCACCGCGGTTATCAGGGCGCCGAAATGAACTGGGAATTAGTTGCCGATGAAATTCAGCAACTCAAGGACAAAATCGCCCGCTTGGGCAACGTGAATCTGGACGCCATTGACCAGCAGCAGCAATTGGACCAGCGGCAGGCATTTATTACCGCGCAGTTGGCGGACATTGCCGAGGCCCAGCGGCAATTGCAGGAAATTATTGAGAAGATGAACACGGATTCACACCAGCGCTTCCTGGACACGTTCAATGCCGTGCGGCTGGAATTCCAGGAAATGTTCCGCAAGCTTTTCGGCGGCGGCAAGGCGGACGTGATCCTGGAAAATCCCGACGATGTTCTGGAATCCGGCATTGAAATTATGGCCCGGCCACCGGGTAAGGAATTGCAATCCATCAGTCTGCTGTCCGGCGGCGAGAAAACGATGACCGCCGTGGCGCTGGTGCTGTCCATCTTTAAGAGCAAACCATCCCCATTTTGCATTTTAGATGAAGTGGACGCCGCGCTGGATGAGGCCAACACCGGTCGGTTCGCGGCCATTGTCCAGGAATTTTTGACTCACAGCCAATTTATTATTATAACACACAACAAGCGTAGCATGAGCATTGCCAACGTGCTGTACGGCGTAACCATGCAGGAACAGGGCGTCAGCAAGCGAGTGGCCGTGCAGTTCGACAGCCGCAACGCCGCCGCCGCCAAGCCGTTGCCTGCGCCGGCTCCTCATGAAGCCGTGGCGCAAGCGGCGGCGTGATGGCGGGCCGTGGCGCCTTCTTTCCCGCAGGGCGGGTATTGCCTCAAGGCGCCGGGGGGATCTGAGCCGTTAAAAAGGGGCCGGTCTTGGACATACGCAAATGTTTGGCTCTTGCATTCGCGGTGGGCGTTGCGCAACGTGTTGCTGCGTACGGCAGCGGCGCGACGGCCGTGTCGCGCGGCCGGCGTTCATACCGCTCGGCGGTCGAGCGGGCGCAGC
>JAJZCU010000123.1 GCA_021828935.1 Planctomycetota bacterium
TTGAGGCGGTGTCCGCTGTCGCCGGTTTACGGGTTCGTTTGCCGGGCCCGGTTCTCGGCCCATGGTTCCTCATTTTGGAAAATACAATGCAAGATTTTCGTCCGCGCCCATGGCGCGATTCCCGCGGTCTGTCCCTTTTCTTGTTGGCGGCGGCGCTTGTGCCGTTGGCCGGTTGCGCCCGTAGTTACCGCCAATTGCGGCCCAGCATTTCCCGTATTGAACCCGGTGATTACGGCCTGCAAAGCAAAGATTTGGTTGATATGTCGGACAAAATGGCGGCTTCCTTATTGCAGATTCCGCAGATTGCCTACAGCCGCTACAAGGCCGTGATTGTCATGGGGCATGTGAAAAATCGTACCAACCAGCCGTATGTCAGTCAGCGGATATTTCTGGCGCGACTGCGGGCCCTGCTCAATGAATATGCGCACAATCGCATCGCCTTTGTGGAAAGCCCGCGTGCCCTGGCCAAGCTGCAGCGTGAAGAACTTGGCGGCGGGGGGGGCGGTCCGATGTTTGAACAGGGCAGTCGGCAGGCTACGCCGCGCTCTTCTCGCGTGATTCCCAAGTACGTGCTCAAGGGGACATTTTACACGCTGCCAAACATGCAAACCACTTACTATTTATGCACCTTCCAATTGGTGAACTTGCGTACGGGCGTGCAGGATTGGGAAGGCAAGTACGAAGTGCGCACCTTAAACTTTGGCCAATAAACCGGATGCCGCTGATGCCTGAAAAAAGCACTGGACACGGCGCAGCGGGTTGGCGGCCCGGCGCAAGGGGCTTGAAGCGGGCCTTCGCCGCCGTGGTTGGCGTCTTGGCGCTAACCGGGCTGGCTGGTTGCGGTCCGGCGATTAGCGCCCACGCCCACACCACGTTTTTGTCCGCCCGCGATCTGCTGCACATGACCGATCAGATGGCCGCGTCGCTGGCGGGCAGCCCGCGCCTGGCCGCGCTGACAAAAAATGGCCCCATGGTCATCGTACTGAAGCGCGTGAGCAACCAGACGGACGAAATTCTAACGCGCGGCGAAGAAGAACTTTTCGTGCATCGCGTGCGCGTTTTGCTGGCCCAACAGCCGCTGCTGCGCCGGCGGTTCCGTTTTGTGCTGAACCGTAAAACTTATTACGATCTGTTGCGCGAAGAACAAATACCCGCCGCCCAGTTGGGCCCGCGTGAAAGCCGCGTTGTGCCGCAATACGTGCTGGACGCCACGTTTTATTCCGACACCCACGTCTCGCGAAAATTTCGCAGCGACTACTATCTGTGCGCGTACCAACTGGTGGACATTCACACCGGCGTTATCGTCTGGCAAAATACCTACGAAACCAAAAAGTCCGCCGTTTCCGGATTTTTGTATTGAAGCCGCGCGGCCCTGCTAAAATTAACGTTGGCGGCGCCGCCGCCCGAGGAATGGATAGGACATTTGGCCATGCGCACTGGATTTTTTGGTAATATAGGTTTCGGCTGTGGGCGGGACGGGGCGCAGCGCGCGCCACGGCGGCCCAGTGCCCGTCGTGCGGTGTTTGGTCTTGCCCTGCTGGCGGTCCCCTTGGCCCTGGGCGGTTGCCACAGCCCCAACATGCGCGTCCGCCGCGCCGTAACGCTGTATTACATGGGGGATTACCCGCAGGCCCAGCAAACGCTGGCGCCGGAAATCAGCAGGAAAAACAAGAATTTCGTCCTTAACAACTGCCGGTACGGTTCGTGCGCCATTGCCGCGGGAAACCTGCGGGACGCCCAGTTGGCGTTCTACAATGCCTATGAAGTAATGAACAGCGTTCACACCAACACGGTGGGCCGGACGCTGGGCGCGGCGGTGGTGTATGAGGGCATCAAGGTATGGAAGGGCCAGCCGTATGAACGCGCCATGGCCCATTATTATCTTGGCCTTATTTATTTAATTAAAAATCATTTCAACGACGCCCGCGCCGCCTTCGCCAACAGCCTCTTCCGCCTGCGCGCCTACGGCCGTTCCCGCCGCGATGCCCGCGCGGGCCACCGCTACGGTTGGATCGACTCCAATTTCACGCTGGGCTATTTTGGCCTGGGTTTGTGTTATCAGGAATTGGGGCGCCACGCCCTGGCCCGCGCCAACTTCCGCCGCGCCGAGCAACTCAATCCCGCCTTGGCCCCGGCCGTGCAGATGATGCGTCGCCGCGGCGCCAACACGGTCATTTTTGTGGATTACGGCATGGGCCCGCGGCCCGCGCCGCACGGCTGGTACGGCGAAAAATCGGCCTTTGTCCCCACCGTCGCCGAAGCCGGGCCCGTGCCCCCAGTGGCCGCCTACGCCGACGGCCGCCTCCTACCCGCCAGCGGCTACGACGCCGCCGTGGATACTTTGGCCCTGGCGCAGGACAAGCGCTGGGACAGCATGGACACCCTGCGCGAAACGAAAGCCGTCATCGGCACTGGCCTGGTCGCCGGCGGTTTGGGCACGGCGATGATCGCCGGCGACCGCAACGATGGCGAAGTGGGCCTGATCGGCTTGGGCGCCGCCGCCCTGGGCATGGCCTTGACGGCATCCTCGCGCGTCGATGTGCGT
This sequence comes from Planctomycetota bacterium, assembly GCA_021828935.1. GTDB lineage: Bacteria > Planctomycetota > Phycisphaerae > WQYP01 > WQYP01 > JAJZCU01. The sequence goes on from JAJZCU010000123.1 coordinate 2,546, forward strand.
TATTGGGAAATGCTGCCCCGGGCCGTAATGGTGGTGCCCGCCGCCCTGACCCCCGGTCCGCACACCATTCAAGTAGCCATGGCCGGTTCGGCCTGCCAGCCCTTCACGGTGCGTGTGCGCCGGCGCGGGCTGACTGTGCTGTACGTGCGCTTGCTGCCGTAGCCGTGGCCATAAAAAATGGCGCGGCCATCTTGGCCGCAAAGTCCTGGCCGCTGCGTTGTTCGCGGAAATTTTACGACGGGCTCAGGTGGGCGAGGACGATTTTGAGAACGGTCATCTGTTTTTACATCGCGGACTTTTTGGTGGGCTCCAGTAATTGCGGGAGGGAGTCGATGACGGACGCAAAAAAGCCGCAATCCGCCACCTTGGGCATACACGTAAACCCTTATTATTCAGACAGTTCCGATGGAGAGAATTGCGTGGAAGAGTTGCGGGAACAGGTGCGAATTGACGCAAAACCGGCAGTCAAACCCAGGAAAAAATGTTTCAGTGATTGCGATGCGCTTATTCTCTGATGCGGCGGGGCCTGATTAAGGGTAGTAATACCCCTTAATAAGGGTAGTAATAAGGGTATTGGTTAAAATAGACGCCGGGGAACGGATGTATGGCGCCGCAGCCCGATTCGTGACGCGCTGCGTCACGAATCAAGCGAACCGCACTGCCGGTTGCTGCTGCATGTCGATAACACCGACGCGCGGCAGTGGTACATGAACGAGGCGGCAGCACGGCCACCCGCTTGGGCTGAAAGTGTGGCCGATCTGCGGCTGGTCTTGCGCCCCGGCGCCCAACTGGCGTACGTGGTGGGGGACCAGGCCTCGTTTTTCCGGGTGATGATCCGCACCGGGGAATTGTTAGCAATGATCGCGGCAAGTCTGGGCTATGAAGTCGTTGGCATCGATCTGTTCCGCACGCGAATCTCCACCGCCACGAGAGAGCAACTGCGCGAAGAAGTTGTGCTGCTGCGCTGGCCCGGGCGGCACGGGGGCGCCGACTTCGAAGAAAAAGGCTGCGGCGTAACGCCTACCGGAGCATCCTCCCGCTGCCATCATACTGAGGTCTCATACTGAAACGTTGGGAGTGTGGCAATTGTTTTGGGGGGTGCGTGAAGTCCACGTGGCCGTGGGTGGCGCGGTGTGCGGCATTTTTGCGCCGGGACCAACGCACGAAGCGCCGCATTCGCTGCGAACAAACCCCACGCCTACGATTAGCCGCGTCCGCAGACGCGCGGGGGCGGGAATCAATGATCAAAACGACAATGACCAATGATCAATGATCGAAAAGGCGGGCCTCCGCGCGCACCGTTATGATGTGGTATGAAATTTTCATGCCCTGATTAGCCGCCACGCGCCCGACGCGGCCCAATGGGCCGGCGCGGGCGGCTAACAGCTCTGGTCACGGGTTTGAAGTTTTCGACGCCGTGCGCGTTCGTATGCACATTGGCGCCCTGGTCGCCGGTGCGCGCCGGCCGCGGCGCCCAAATTCGCGCCGCACGGTGGCTCGCCCATCCTTCCCATCTTTCGCAAATTTCCAACAGCGCGTCTCATCCGCTGGCGTGCCGCTTCCGGTTCTGCTATCCTTCCAAGACCGAATGCTTCACGCCGGACTGCCCGGCGGCTGCACTTGGTCCTTCCGACGCCCCAGACCGTTTGCCCTTGTGGCAACGCTTCGCGGCCTCGTAGTTGGTAAGTCGCTTCATGGAACTGAAAAAAGGTATCGGCGTATCGACCGGAGTGGTCGTCTCCCATGCGCTTCTGCTCAGCGATGATGAGCTGCGCATTGGCCGGCGAGCCGTCCCCGCCACCGAAGTGCCCAGCGAGTCCCTTCGCCTGCACGACGCGCTTGAAAAAAGCCGCGCCGACATTCGTCTATTGCGCGATCAAACCGCCCATGACTTTGGCCAAAAAACCGGCGCCATTTTCGATTTCCATCTGGGTCTGCTCAACGACCCGCAGTTGACCAACGCCTTCGGCCAGGCCATTGAAAAACAAAGATTCTCCGCCGAATACGCCGTGAGCCGCACGTTGCGGGAATATGCCCGGCAGTTTCTGCGCCAGAAAGATGCGTACTTCCGCGACCGCGTAAAAGATATTTATGATATTGAACGCCGCTTGCTAACGGGCCTCATGGGCCGCGACCGCTTTCGCCTCATTGACTTAACCGAGCCGGTGGTGCTGGTCGCCCATGATTTAACGCCTTCGCAAACCGCTTCGCTCGATCGGTCCATGGTGCGGGGCATTGCCATTGAAGCCGGTGGCCGCACCAGCCACACCGCCATCATCGCCAATTCCATGGGCATACCGGCGATTGTGGGTCTGGAAAATCTTTCACATGAGGTCACCAGTGGCGATACCGTGATTCTCAACGGCCACAGCGGCGTGTTGATTATCAATCCCGATGACGCCACCATCCGCGAACACCGCACCTATGAACAGCGGCAGTTGGTGTATGAAACCAGCCTTAACAGCATGCGCGATCTGCCCGCCCGCACGCTGGACGGCACCGAAATAACCCTCATGGGGAACATTGAATTTCCTTATGAAGTTGAAAACGCCCTGGCCAAGGGCGCCGTGGGCATCGGCCTGTACCGCACCGAATTTTTATACTTAGCCAGCGAACAGGAACCCACGGAAGACGACCATTACGCCGCCTATGCGGAGGTGATCCGCAAACTCGCCGGCCGGCCGATTATCATTCGCACGCTGGACTTAGGCGCCGACAAATACACGCCGCTGCAGGCCAAAAATCCTGAAGACAATCCATTTCTGGGCTGCCGGTCCATCCGCCTGTGTCTGGCCAATCTTGATATGTTTAAGGTGCAATTGCGGGCCTTGCTGCGGGCCAGCGTGCTGGGCGATGTGCGCATTATGTTCCCCATGATCAGCACCCCGTTGGAACTGCGGCAAGCCAAAATGGTGCTGCGTGACGTCATGGAAGAACTGGAAGAGCAGCAGATTCCTTACAACCCCAACACCCCCGTGGGCATCATGGTGGAGGTGCCTTCCGCCGCCATTATTCCCAACGCGTACGCCAAGGAATGCGACTTTTTTTCCATCGGCACCAATGACCTCATTCAGTACACCATTGCCGTGGACCGCGGCAACCAAAAGGTGGCGTCGCTTTACACCGGCGCCAACCCCGCCGTGTTGGCGCTGATTCGCAACGTCATACGCACTGGCAACCGGCATAATGTCAGCACGTCGCTGTGCGGTGAAATGGGGGGCGACAGCGAATTTACCATGCTGCTTCTGGGCATGGGCCTGCGCACGCTTTCCATTACCCCGCACAACATTCCGGAGATTAAGAAAGTCATCCGCAGCATTCATATTAAAGACGCCCAGCGCGTGGCTCGCCGCGTCATGAGTTTTGAAAATTCACAACAAATTTTGAATTATCTGCGGGATGAAACCCATCGCATCATTCCCGAAGCCTACACCGCATGAATGGTGGTTACTAACGCCCATGCAGCAACAGCCCGCGTCGAACCTCAGCCCCGAAGAACTGGCCGCCCTGGCCAACCACGCCGGCGCCTGGGAAAAACTGTGGGGCCGCTTCGCCGGCACACTTTATGAAGAACTGGCGCAAATCGCGCCAGGCCTGGTCCGCTGGCCCTGCGCCCACGACCGTGATGATTTCATCGCCGACGAACTGGCCGATTGCGACCGTCTGATGCGTGAACGGCGCCTGCTGGCTGGCTACAACGCCGCCGCCGGAAGCGCGGTTTCGTTCGCCCTTCGTCGGCCGTACCTGGCGCTGCGTGCGCGGCGTTTTCTGGGCGGACGCGCCGCCGCCCAAATTTTGCAGTTCTCCGGCCGCTCCGGGCCGGACACGGCTCATCCGCTGACGCTATTGGCCGACAAGCCGCGCCGCCACGCCGCAGCGCGGTAGGGCCTGGCCGAAAGGATCCAGGCCGCGCTGGAAAATATTGTACTGGAATATGATCCGCAAAAAATAAACGTCGTGTCCGAAATCGCCGGCGTTGACCTGCCGGGCCAGCGC
>JAJZCU010000124.1 GCA_021828935.1 Planctomycetota bacterium
TGAAAGCCCGCCCATTAAGCAACTGGAACGTGCCCTGATTGTTGGCCAGCCCGTTGATGTCGGCGAAGACTGATGCCGCTCCGCTCAAGGTAATGTTGGCGTTGTTGGTGACGACCGGGCGGCCGCTGAACGTCAGCGTGCTGGTGGCGCCGGTGGAGAACACCTGGTACGTGCCGCCGGCAAGTGTTTGCGTGTATTCATTATAATTGTTAAATCCTATTTGGGAGCTGCTGTCGATGGAAAAGGTGCTGCCATTTTCCACCTGAAAGGTTCCCTTGTTGGTGATGGCCCCGCCCGCCGTGTTGTAATACAAGCTGTGCAGGCTGATGCCGGCGGCGCCGACGGCCCGGATAACCCCGGTGACGTCGTTAAATACAGTATTAATGAATAGTGGATTGGTAGGATCGGTCGCGATAATCGTGCCGCGGTTTGTAAATGGAGATGTGTACACTGTATCAATTGCGCCAGCGCCTTGAATGGTGTTGTTCTGATTGATCAACCCGCCAGCCGTAAACGAGTTGTTGCCGACCACGGCGCCCTGTTGAAGGTTCAGCGTTCCGCCGCCGGTAAGCGTCGCCACGCCGGTTGTACCCAATTGGCAATTTGTAACGGCTGTGATGGTTCCGGTGTTGTTGATGGTATTTGCCAGGAAGACGGAGTCGTAAAGTTCCAGGTTGCCGGCGCTGGTAAGGCTGTCCAAAGTCAACGGGCCAAAGCCTTGAACCAAGCCCGTGCCTGCGGTGGTGATCGTGCCGCCGGTAACGTAACCACCGTAAATGGCAACGGTGGAGCCGTTGAGCGCCTCAATCGTTCCGCCGCTGTTGTTCGTGGTATTTGCAGAAATGGCCAACTCGCCGCCGTGGGTGGCCTCCAAGGTGCCGGCATTGGTTAACGTGGCTTGAATTTCCAAGCTATTGAAAACCGCCGGCATAAAAGGCGTGTCCGCGTTTACGGTGGCATCATTTACAAGGCTGCCACTCGCAAAAATGGAGCCTTCGCCTTCAATGACATTTCCCTGGCTGGTAAGCACATGACCATCCAGATTCAGGCTGGATCCCGTCAAATTAATCACGCCTGCGCCGGTGAGCGTGGTATCGCCCGATAAAGCAATGGAGTAGATGCCCCCAGGGGCGGAGGCGATGGAGCCCGTGTTGTGAATAGTTCCGTTGAGCGTTAGGCCATCACTTAAAAACGTTCCGGTATTGGTAACGTCGGTTAGCGTGACGTTGCCGGTGATCGTTCCGCTGCCGACAGTTACAAGCGTTCCCTCGGTGATCGCATTGTTGTTATACCCTCCTATCACAACCGATGAACCGTTCAACGCCTCGATTGTTCCGCCGGTGTTGTTGCCTGACGAAAGGCCCCCGCTTAACTGCAGCTCGCCTCCATTGCTGGCTTCGATGAGCCCAGTGTTGGTGATCGGACAGGTGATGGCCAGGGCATTGTTGGTGGCGGGGCTGTAGGCGACATTGGCGTCAACAGTTCCGGCATTGATAAAAGCATTTCCGGCGCTGGTTCCCACGTCGCCGATGGTTCCCACGCCTTGGATAGTGTTGTCTTGGTTGGTCAGCGCGGCGGCGCCCGCCCCCCAACCGCCAACCGTTAGCTGGTCGCCGACGGCGGTCAAATTGATTGTACCGCCGCCGGACAGCGTCACACCGCTGAAGGAGGTATAAATTCTGCTGCCAACGTTGCAGGTGATCGAGCCGGTGTTCCTGATCACGCCACCAAGCAACAGGTCTCCCCCGGCGAGCACCTGAATATTGGCTGAAGTGCTAAGCCCGGAAAAAATTGTCTGGACAGTTTTTGAAGTGTCAATTACGCCACTTCCGGTGCTGGTCAATTGGCCACCGCTGACGTAGCCACCCACCTCTACAGTCGATAGATTTGCCGCATTAATGGTTCCACCGGAGTTATTCAACGACGTGAATCCCGATTGGACAATGTTGAGGTGGCCACCGCCAGTGGCCTCAAGCGTGCCGGTATTGATTATTGGTGGCGGGTTAAACCCCGTACCGGCATTGAGACCCAAGAGCAGGGCATTGCCGCTTTGGTTATTAGCGTTTGCGTTATACAACACGTTGGCGTCAACGATGCCGCTATTGTTAAAGGAGATCGTGCCGTCGCCGGAAAAGCTCGAACTGCCAATGGCGCCGGAGCCGCTGATTGTGTTGTCGGCGTTGACGAAGAGAAGATTGCTACCCGGGAACCTGGGGCCGATGTAACCTTCATTGAGCACAACCGATCCCCCGCCATTGAGCGTGACGGTGGATGGGGAAAAGGAGTTACCTACAATCGACCCTGGGCCGACAGTAATGGTTCCGGAATTGGCAATCACGCCGTTGTCGCTGGTGGAAAATGCGCCCGGATCAATAGTGAGGTCATTACCAATGGGCAACGTTAATCCCGCGCCGGAAGCAATGGTGATCGCGCCGACGGTGAAACCGCCGTTGACAACAACGGTAAAGGGCGACGAAATAAGCACGTCAGCGTTGGCGGAATTGGGCGGCGCAGACGGTTGTGCGGCCGGCGCCCAGTTCGGCTGCACGGTTACGCCGTTAGCCGTAGTAGGGTCGTTCCATAGATTGCTTTTAACGCCGACGAACGTAAACAAGTTTCCTGCGACCGCGGTGGTGCTCGACCCCGCAGCGGTGGCATCGGCGCGCGGACCGCGCGGGCAAATGGTTGCGGCGCCAGCCACCGTCAGCACGGCGACCAGCCGATGCATACCACGGGAGGTGGTCCGCGGACGCCGGAAATTTTTGTGATGGGTGGAAAGTAACATGTGGTTTCCTTTATGTATTAAATTTCCGCCACCGTTTCACCCGCCCTAAGCTACCCAACGCCAGCAGGCCCAGCGTGGCCGGTTCGGGGATGGTGGTTTGCGACACCGGCGGCGCGCCGATGCTGTGGGCAAAGGCGTTGATCGCGGCCAGTTGCGCACTGGTTATCTGCACTGCGCCCATGCCCGGCAGGCTCTTGCCGAAGTTGGTTTCCAATGACAAAAAGTACCGCCAAACATGGCCCCGGGCAAACAGGCAATGTCCTATTGCTGAAGGGTGTAGGATACCAACATGTGCAAATGAAAAACAGGCCGTAAGTAGCAAATTTTGCCAAAATTTAAAGGCATGTCGTGAAAAAGTTGCTGTTTATGGGACCGGCGACTTCATAAAGCTACCCAGATTCACATTCGACCGGCGAAGCGCGGGGCGGCGGTGGCCGGCGCGGGCGGCTAACAGGGACGGTCACTGGTTTGAAACTTTTTTGATGCCGGCACGATCGCATGCGCATCACATTTCACGCCGCCGCGCGCCGGGTTGACGCGCCGCCGCTTAGTGTATATTGTACACCCAATTATCAGGCTGCGGCCCCAAACCTTCCATGAAAGGCGCAACGTGAACAGCTCCCTGGCATTGTACCGTGAATCGCCCGCCCTTCTGACGGACTTGTATGAACTGACCATGGCGCATGGTTATTGGAAAATGGGGATGGCTGACCGCGAGGCGGTTTTCTGCCTTTCATTCCGCAAGGCGCCGTTCGAGGGCGGCTACGCCGTGGCGTGCGGGCTGGCGGGGGTCATTGATTACATCTGTGGGTTTGCCTTTTCCGCCGACGACTTGGCCTACTTGGCCAGTTTGCGCGGGCATGACAATCAGGGGCTGTTCGAGGGTGAGTTTATTAATTATCTGCGCGATCCGCGCTTTGGCTGCGCGGTGGACGCCATGCCGGAAGGAACTGTGGTGTTTCCGCACGAGCCGCTGCTACGGGTCACCGGGCCGCTGCTGCAATGCCAGTTGCTGGAGGCGGTTCTGCTGAACATGCTCAATTTTTCCACGCTCATCGCCACCAAGGCCACGCGCATCTGTGCGGCGGCCGGCGGGGATCCCGTGTATGAATTTGGCCTGCGGCGGGCGCAAGGCATTGACGGCGCAGTGACCGCCACGCGGGCCGCTTACGTGGGCGGTTGCGCGGCCACATCCAATGCCCTGGCCGGCAAACTTTTCGGCATTCCCGTCAAGGGCACCCACGCCCACAGTTGGGTGATGAGTTTTGATAATGAATTGGAGGCCTTTGACGCCTACGCCCGGGTTATGCCCAACAACTGCGTGTTCCTGGTGGACACATACAACACGCTGGAAGGCGTTAAACATGCGGTGGAAATTGGTCGGCGCCTGCGGACGCGGGGCGGTAAACTACAAGGAATTCGGCTGGATTCCGGTGATCTGGCGTACCTGAGCATCGAAGCACGTAAGTTATTAAACGCCGCCGGATTTGCCGATGCCGCCATTGCCGCCACCAATGACTTGGATGAAACCACCATTCGCAGCCTGAAAGAGCAGGGGGCGGCGATCGATATTTGGGGCGTTGGCACCAGGCTTGTTACGGCGTACGACCAGGCGGCATTGGGCGGCGTGTTTAAACTGGGCGCGTTGCGTGAACAGGGAAACCCCGGCGCATGGCGGCACAAAATCAAACTTTCCGAACAGTCTGGGAAGGTGTCCATTCCCGGTATGTTGCAGGTGCGGCGTTACTGCGTTGATGGACAGTGCCGCGCCGATATGATTTTCGATGAATTAACCCCACCTTCGGCCAGGGGCACGGCGCCCCGAACCATGGACATTGTTGATCCCATGGATGCCACGCGCCGCAGGTCCATCGCCGATGATATGCCATTTGAAACTTTGCTCGTGCCCATCTTTCGGGAAGGCAGACTGGTGTACACCATGCCCGACCTTCCCGCCATACGCCGGCGCGCCCAGGAGCAACTGGCGGCTTTTCATCCGGGAATAAAACGGGCCGTCCATCCCCACCAATATCCTGTGGGTCTTGAAAGCGAGCTGTTTGCGTTGCGGCAGCGCATGATCCTGGACGCCCGGAGCACGCGCCAGATGCTCGGCGGCGCGCTGCCGGGATAGCGCCGCACGGCCTGCGGCGCGGCTACCCGCGATACAAGATTAAAGTTAACAAGGAAACCCCTATGCCGCACACCTATGAATATCCACGACCATCGCTGACGGTGGACGCGGTGGTATTTGGTTTTGATGACCAGGACCTTAAGGTGCTCTTGATTCAGCGGGGGCAGAAACCGTTTGCGGGGGCCTGGGCATTGCCGGGCGGATTTGTTCATATGGATGAATCGCTTGAGGAGGCCGTGCGGCGGGAACTGGTGGAAGAAACAGCCCTGACGGATGTGTTTCTGGAGCAGCTCTACACGTTTGGATCCCCCCAACGCGACCCGCGGGAACGCGTGGTTTCAGTGGCGTATTACGGTTTGGTAAAACTCGCTGGGCGCCACGTTGAAGCCGCCACCGATGCGGCCCGCGCCGCGTGGTTTCCCGTGGCCGAGCTGCCGCCACTGGCGTTCGACCATGAAGACATTCTTCAGGCTGCGCATCGGCGTTTGCAGGCCAAGGTGCGCTACCAGCCCATTGGCTTTGAATTGCTGCCGCAGAAGTTTACGCTTTCGCAGTTGCAGCATCTGTACGAAACGGTGCTGGAACGGACGCTGGACAAGCGAAACTTCAGGAAGAAAATATTGGCTATGGACCTGTTAACCGACACGCGGGAGATTGAACAGGATGTGGCGCACCGTGCCGCGCGGCTGTTTTGTTTTAACCGCAAGAAATACCAGGCGTTGGAGAAGAAGGGATTTAACTTTGAAATTTAGGGATTGCGGCGGACCTGTGCGCAACAAACGGCTGCGGCGCATACATTTGCATACGCCCCTTACGTGATCGGAGCAAAAGCATGAAAGCCCTGTTGCTGGTGGACATTCAAAATGATTTCCTGCCAGGCGGCGCATTACCCGTTCCGGATGGAGACCAGGTGGCGCCGGTGGCGAACCTGCTCATGCCGCACTTTGACTTCGTAATTGCCACGCAGGATTGGCACCCGGCGAATCACGCAAGCTTCGCGGACAACCACGCGCAGAAGAAGCCCGGCGACCGCATAATTCTTTCCGGATTATCCCAAATTCTCTGGCCGCGGCATTGCGTGCAGAACACGCCGGGCGCCCAGTTGGCGGCGGGACTGCAGCTTGACCGTATCCAGAAGACCGTTCAGAAGGGCACAGACGCGGCGATTGACAGCTACAGCGGTTTTTTTGACAACGGGCATCGCCGTCGCACCGGCTTGCAGGACGTGCTGGCCGGGCAGGGCGTCACCAACTTGTACGTGCTGGGGCTGGCGACAGATTATTGCGTAAAATTTACGGTGCTGGACGCCTGTGCGCTTGGGTACCGGGTATTTGTGGTGGTGGATGGTTGCCGCGGAGTCAATCTGGCGCCGGGGGATGCGGCGGCGGCGCTGGAGGAAATGCGGCGGGCGGGGGCGGCGGTGGTGGTGCAAAGCGGGCAGGTGGCTGGCGGCGGCCACTGAAGCGTCAATCTTTCACGGTTTTTTTTATTTGCTTGACTTAGTGTAAATCAGACACTAACATGGTGTACTGATGACACGAAGGCCGAAAATAGCCCGAATGCCAATCAACGCAGCGGCGGCCGGGCGGCAACGCAACGCCGACCGGCAGCCGCGATTGA
>JAJZCU010000125.1 GCA_021828935.1 Planctomycetota bacterium
GCACCAGCAGCGGGAACGTGTCGTGCTTAAAGAGAATCGGATTGCAGGACACAAACGGTATGGACACATCGCGGCTGGCCGGCAGCCCCACGCCCACGGCATACACCGGCACATGGGCCGCCTTCGCCGCCGTGATCGGGTTTTGCCCGCGATTCCAGCCGCCATCGGTAAACACCACGATGCCAGCCAGCCGCCGGCCGCGCTGCCGTCGCGCCGCCGCCGCAATCGCCGCGCCCAGTTGCGTGGCCGTCTGCGTGGGCGCTTTGAGATTGGCCAACCAGTTCTCGCGTGCGGTTTTCGCCGAACGCGGCAGCGGCGTAATGTGTGAACTTTGGCCGAAGGCGTATAATTTTACATGATAAGTTTTGGCCAATTTTGGCGCAACATTTTGCTTTGGATTGGCAAATGCGCCTTGCAACAGCGCCGTCCGCGAGAGGTCGCGCGCTGCCACGCGGCCCAGAATCTTCTGTTCCAACGCCGTCTGGCGGGCCGACGCCGGCCGCGGCACAATGCCCATGGAAGCTGAACGGTCCACCAGCACGGCCAACCCGCCCTTGTGACGCGCGACTCGCGTCATCATCGCCACCGCGCCGCTGGCCATGAACAGCAACAACAGCATGGCTCCGATGCGCAAAGAGGCCAAAAAGGCCTTGCGCTTGGGCGTAACAAAGGACGGTTCCCGCCGGTAAAACCAGATGACCAGCGCCATGCCCGCCCCGCCCGCCAGCAGAAACAAAAAGCGATCCAGAGCCGTGGCCAGATGCAAAAAGCGCAACCCCGCGATATGCCGCGAACGCGATGTATCAAAAAATAGAAGATTTACAAAAAATTGTATCATGCCCGCCCCCCCGGCGCCCACAGCAGCGCCAGGCCTGATTCCGCCAGCAGGCAGACCACCGCCAGCGCCAGGAACATCGGCCACAACGGCGCCCCGGCGGCGCCGTTGGCTGATCGCGCCGCGGCGCCGGAAAGTACGCCCAGGGCCACGCCAGGAAATGCCCGGCGCACTTGCGCCATGGACAGAACATGCAGATTGGCTTCCCTGGCCGGCGGGTTCAGGGCAAACGTGTACGCAAGTTTTTCATGCGTTAAATGATAAAAGCCGGCAAGCCGGGCATGGGCCAACAGCAGGGTGGTGCGGCCATTGGCGCCGACGGTCGGCGGAACTGCGCGCGTGTGTCCCCCCGGGCCCCGCTGCGCGAATGTCGCCGTGGAATAACGCGCCGGCACGGCCACTCCCGCGGGTGATCCAACGACGCCGTTAAGCTGCGGCTGCGCCGCTTGCACCGCATACGCCAATGTGCGACGCAGTAGCATGACAAAGGCGGGGCACAACGGAAAATTTGACCAGCTTTTTCCCGCGGATGTGGTGAACAACACCACCGTGCCGCGCCCGACGCGACGCGTTAAAATTGCGGGGACGCCATTGGCAAACCGCGCGATCACGGCGCCGCCCGCGGACCGGGGCTTTTGAGATAACGTTCCCGGTCCGGCATGTGCGGCCAGTGGGGTTTGTTTCGCAACCATTACGCCGAACGCCCGCCGGAACAGCGGCTGCAACAAAAATGCCCGGTGGGATGGCGCCTTAAAATATGAAAATATGGGATTAGATAAATCGCTGACTTGCAGGCCAATTCCCGGCCGACGGCCGGCGGTCAGGGAAATGATGTGCGTGGGCGCCGCGGGCAACAAGCCGGCTTTGGCCATCAACACCCGCTGATAGCTGGCGGCCTGCAAATGCGGCCCGGCAAAGATCAGCAACGCGCCGCCGTGGCGGACAAAATCCCGCAGACTTGCGGCCCAATGGGCCCGTACGCGGGCGACATCACTGAAAACAACTGCCTGATAACGCGACAATGAAACGCCGCCCAGTTGCCCCGTACGGATGCTTTTCACCCGGAACAGAGGCGGCAAGGAGTGGGTTCCGGAAATCGTGCCGCGATTGTTGTTAATGCGCGGGTTAGCGCCGGGCGCCACGGCCGCGTTAATAAACGTGGCTCCGTCGGCCCTGGCGGCGCCCCCGCCTGTATTGCCGCCGTCAACTAACAGCACGCGCAACCGCCGCAGCACCGGCACAACCAACCGCCGCCGGGCGCACGCCGGCAACGGCTGCGGGCTCAATCGGGCCTCTATACGCTCCACCCCCGCGGCCGGCAGCCGTGCGGCAATCCGCACCCGCGCCGTGTGTTGCAGCCGGGCAATGACCGCCGCGCCTACTTTTATCAATTTTTTATCGCCGCGCCCCAGATACAGGTTTACCGCAACATTGTGCGCCGGCACAGGGCCATGGTTCACCACCGTTGCCGCCACAGACACTGACGAACCCGCGCGCACCAATGGGTCTGACAACGCCAGCTGGTCGATGGAAATAATCGCCGGAGTCCGTCGCCCGATTTTTACGGCGACAACGTGCTGATTACCAGCGGCGTTAATTTTTGCAAGCAGTTTCTTCCACTGGGACCACGCCGCGCTGTGCGGCGCGGGAAAGGCGTTGCGCTGCATGTCCGACACGATATAAATCGTCCCGCCGGAATGGCTTCTGAGCAATAACCGCATCCCCCTGGCCAGAGCGCCCTGCATATCCGTACCGCCGTCAGAGGGCCGGGCCCGGGCAATCGCCTGCCGCGCGTAAGATAAATCGTCACTGATTCGGGCAACGGTCTGGAGGGTTGTATTAAAGGTGATCACGGCCGCGCGCGACCCGCGCGGCAGATTTGCCACGATGCGTTCAGCGGCGCGCTGGGCGGCGGCAAAACGGGTGCTGCCCCCGCGCCGCAAGGTCATGGACATGCTGTTGTCCAGCAGTATCACCGCCGCGGCGCCACCTGAAGACAGCGAACCCGCCGAAAGCAGCGGCCGGGCCGCGGCCAGCACAACAAACACAATGGCCAGCGTGCGCAGGATTAGCAAAATAATATCGCGCAACTGCAGCCGCCGCGAATTTCTCTGCATGGAATCCAACAGGAAACGGATGGCGGCCCAGTCCACGATTTTGAAATTGCGGCGATTCAACAGATGAATAATGATGGGAATGGCCGCCAACGCGGCGAACCCCAGCATTGCTTCATCCAGAAAAGTCATCAAAAAAGCCTTCTTTTTTCGTGCGGCGCGGCCGGGGCGCCTTCAAATACGTTATTAAACGCCGTGGCAAAACAGCCGCTTGTGCCCGTTGGCTGATCTTTTAGCCCGGCGAACCGCGGCCGGAACCGCCCCGTTCCATGTGCCGACGTTTCGCCAAATACGCGCTTAACGCCACATCCACCGGCATTTTGGTGTTGGCCAGAAAATAATCCACGCCGTTGCGCTGGCACGCCGCCTTCACGCGCGTTACATGCCGGTGCAACGCCTCCAAATATGATTTTTTAATGGCGCGGGGGTTGCACAAAACCCGCGCCGGCAGTTCCAGCCCGCGGAACTGCGTCATGCCGGCAAACGGAAACTCCACTTCATCATTGTCCAGCACTTGTATCACCACAACTTCGTGCCCCACATGCCGCAGGTGACGCAGCGCCGGCAGTAAAACATCGGCGTCTTCAAAAAGATCGCTGACCAGAAATACAATTCCGCGCCGCGGATTTTCCTGGGCCACCCGATGTAATATCGCCGCCACGTTCGTTGGACCGCCGGCCTTTGCGGTTTCCAGCATCCGGCAGATGCGGTGGATGTGGGCCTGTCGCGTGGAACGCTCGGCGAAATCGAGCATCTTGTCAGAAAATACCCCCGCCGCCACCGCGTCCGACTGCTGCAGCACAAAAAACGCCAGCGCCGCCGCACCCAGTTTCGCGTATTCCAATTTGGATAGTCCGCCCGCCGCCGCCCGCCCGGCATACGCCATGGATTCGGAAACATCCAGCAGAATGGTGGTCACCAGGTTGGTTTCGGCTTCGTATTGCTTGATATAATACCGTTCACTCTTGCCCCACACCTTCCAATCCAAATGCCGCAGGTCGTCGCCGGCCACGTAGCCGCGGTGCTGCGCGAATTCCACGGAATAGCCATGATACGGGCTTTTGTGCATGCCAGAAATGAACCCCTCCACCACATATTTGGCGCGCAGATCAAGGCGCGAAATCTTCGCCAGTGTTTTAGGATCAAGATAATCAGCCATGGCATCCGCGTGCTTGAGTTTTGTTTAATCGCCCGTCTCCCCCAGGCGCCGCCGACCTTCATGTTCAGCCTTTTGGCACGGTGGCCAGCAGTTTTTCAACCACGGCGTCGGTGGTGATGTCCTCGGCGCTGGCGGTGTAGTTGCAACTGATGCGATGGCGCAGCACCGGCGGGGCCACCGCCGCCACATCATCCCATGAAACGGCGAAATTACCGCGCAAAACCGCCCGTGCCTTCGCCGCCAGGATTAGGTTAATAGTGGCCCGCGGCCCCCCGCCCCAGGACACCCACTGCCGCACGAATTCCGGCGCCTCGGGCTGCTTGGGGCGCGTGGCCCGCACGATATTCTTGGCGTATATGAGAATTTGCTCCGCCACCGGAACCCGCAGCACCAAATCCTGCACCTGCAACACGGCTTGCGCCCCCATCACCTGCACAAGGCTCTTTTCCCGTTCGCCCATCGCCGGGCTGGCCACCCGCCGCACAATTTCCATTTCCTCGGCGTCCTGCGGATAATTGACAAATATCTTAAACAAGAAACGGTCCAGTTGCGCCTCCGGCAGCGGATAGGTGCCTTCCTGTTCAATGGGGTTCTGCGTGGCCAGCACAAAAAATGGCTGGTCCAGCTTGTGCTCTTCATTGCCCAGTGAAACGCGGCGCTCCTGCATGGCCTCCAACAGCGCGGCCTGTGTTTTCGGCGGCGTCCGGTTGATTTCATCCGCCAGCACAATGTTGGCAAAAATCGGCCCGCGCATAAACTTAAACTGCCGCTGCCGCGTCGCCGGGTCTTCCTGCAAAACTTCGGTGCCCAGAATATCCGACGGCATTAAATCGGGCGTGAACTGAATCCGCCGAAACGACAATGCCAGGCATCGCGCCACCGTACTGACCAGCAACGTCTTGGCCAGCCCCGGCACGCCTTCCAGCAAACAATGCCCGCGCGCGAAAATACCAATCAGCAATTGTTCCAGCACCTCGTCCTGCCCCACGATGACTTTCCCGAGTTCATCGCGAATTTGCTGGAACGCATTCTGTAACCATGCCACCGCCGCTTTGTCGTCGCCCGGCATCGCGCACGCCGTGGCGGAAGTTTCTGCGGGAGCCTGCAATGTCGGCATGTAACCGTCTCCTGTAAGCGTGGCATCACGAACGGGTCAGGCGCCACGAGCCTATTGCGCCTCATACAGCCCGTGTAACTTAATATAATCAACCACCTTCGGCGGCGTTAAGAAATCAATCGACAGGCCCTCCCGCACCCGACGGCGGATGTCCGTGGCGGAAATATCCACGCCCGGAGTCTCCAGCAGGGCATCGCGGAAGCGGCGGATCTCCGCGTCGGTCCACTGTTCCCGCAGTTGCGAAAACACTGCCTCCGTGCCGCCGCGCCGCGCCAGTATGGCCAGCTCCGCCAAGCGCACAATCTGCCGAACATTCCGCCATGTATACAGTTTGGGCAGTTGGTCGGCGCCCATCAGCAACGTGAAATTCTTACCAGGATAAGTTGCCTTCAACGCGTGCAGCGTGTCAATGGTGTAACTGGCGCCGCCCCGCTCCACCTCAACATGACTCACCCCAAAGCGCGGCACGCCCGCAATCGCCAGCCGAAGCATTTCCAGACGATCGGCGCCCGAGGCCGGCCGTGCCTGGGCCTTGTGCGGCGACCGGCTGGCCGGCACAAACAGCACGTCCGCGGCGCCGAGCAACTCCCTGGCCGCCTGCGCCGTGATCAGGTGCCCATGATGCACCGGGTCAAACGTGCCCCCAAAGAGCAGCGTGGTTCCCACCGCCCCGCCGCGCCGGGGCGCAAACGGACGCAGGGTTAAATCGTCGGAGGGCGTTTGTTGTGCCATGCAGATCATTTTACAGTATATTTTCGATTCGTGCGCCAAGGGCCCATCCAGGCCCCGCGCCGCCCGCGACATTCAGGGGAATCCTATGAAAATTTACACCCGCCAGGGCGATGCCGGAACCACCGGCCTTTTCGACGGCCAACGCGTGCCCAAGGACGACCCGCGGATCAATGCCTACGGCGCCGTGGATGAACTCAACAGCTTTGTGGGCGTGGCCGTGGCGGCCGGGGCGAACCCGGATTTGGCCACCATTTTGCGGCAGATCCAGCATGACCTGTTTGTGCTGGGCGCGGATCTGGCGACGCCGCAGAACAGCCGCAACGAAGCCAAAATACAGCGCGTCCCCCCTGAAGCAGCCGCCGCCTTGGAACCGATCATCGACCGCGTGGAGGCGCTGCTGATTCCGCTGAAGCAGTTTATTTTGCCCGGCGGTTCCATGGTGGCCGCGCAGTTGCATGTGGCCCGAACCGTCTGCCGCCGGGCGGAGCGGCTGGTGGTGACCCTCACAGCCCACACCGCCATCAACCCGCAGTGCGTGACCTACCTCAACCGCCTCAGCGATCTTCTATTCGTGC
>JAJZCU010000126.1 GCA_021828935.1 Planctomycetota bacterium
GCGATGGGCGCCACCGCATACCGCGAAGCCCGGCAGGTACTGGCCGACCTTGACGCCACCGGCAACACCACCAAGGCCATCACCAAAGGCATTGCCATCGGCACGGCGGTCATCGCCGCGGTCAGCTTGTACGCATCGTTTATTACCATTATTGGCACGGGCGGCGCCGAGGGCGCGAGGATCAACCAAAGCACCTACATGCAAGTCGCCGGTCTGCTGACCGTGGCGGATCCGCGGTTATTTGTAGGATTTTTGTTGGGCGGGGCCGTCCCTTTTCTGTTTAGTTCCATGACCATCCGCGCGGTAGGCCGGGCCGCTTTTCTTATTGTTAAGGAATGCCGGCTGCAATTTCACGACGCCGCCATTTGGGCCGGAACCAAAAAGCCCGATTACGGCCGCGTCGTGAACATTTGCACGGCCACGGCACAGCAGGAACTCATCGGCCCCGGTTTGCTGGCCGTGCTGACCCCCGTATTGGTCGGTTTTCTTTTGGGCGCCGTGGCCCTGGCCGGATTCCTGGCCGGCGCCATTCTGTGCGGACAACTCATGGCCGTGTTCATGGCCAATGCCGGTGGCGCCTGGGACAATGCTAAAAAACTTATTGAAGATGAACCCCGCGACCCGGCGGGCGATCGCGGCAAGGGTTCGGAACGGCACAAAGCCAGCGTCACCGGCGATACCGTGGGCGATCCACTCAAGGACACCGCCGGACCCGGGCTTAACCCCCTGATTAAAGTCATGAACATGGTGGCATTGATTATTATCCCCCTGGTCCTGCCGTTTGATGACCACCTGGTGCAGGCCATCCGTTTGCGAGTCACGCACTACCGCGGCGTGAAACTCAACCACGCCACATGGATTCCCTGGGTGATTTCCCTGGGCTGCGTTTTGGCCCTGGCGTGGGCCATGTGGCGGTCAAAGCACGAAACGCCCGAGCTTGAGGCGCTGGACGAATCCACGCGCCAGGAAGAGATGATCCCGACGCCCGGATTCGCGCCGGCCAACAGCAGCGACAGCGTTCCGATGCACGCACCGGCCAGCGCGGTGGTGCGCCACGGGCCGTGAAACTTAACGCACACGCCATGCGGCCGTGGCGCGTTGACGCGCCACGGCCCCTGATCGCGGCGCCCATCGCGGAAAAAAAAACCATACCGGTCCGGCCGGCAGGGAGAACTTTTTCCCATGGGTGGTGGTATAATCAACCGGTCTTTGTAACATCTCGCGCCATGAGAACGCGAGTGTTACGTGGCCCGAAGGAATTGATCTCGCAAACGCTGGGTGGAATTCACGGCAGCGTGACGGAGTTAATTATTTCCTATGCAAACAGGCGTCAAGAGAACGCTCCGCCGCCAATTTTCGCTGGACAACAGCCTTGGCATGATGGATTTTGAAAGGCATTGCAATGTCTGAATTGGCAAGAATTTTTGAAGGAACGTGGGAGGAATTGTCCGCGCGAGCGGGCGCGTTTGCCGGGCGCCGAGTGCGGCTCATCGTGCTTTCTGAAAAAAATGAAAGCGATGGAGTCTCTCAAGACGTGAACGCGGCGGAAGCCCTTCGTAGGGCCGTTGGTTCGTTGCACCTTGGCACGGCCGCCCTTTCGGAAAATTGCGGCGCACGCTTTACGGAAATTTTGGCCGAACAACGGAGTCATGGTCGGGAGAAAATGGTTTGATCCTGACCGACACGGGCCCGCTGCTGGCGATACTTGATGCCGATGATCCAAACCATCAGCGATGCAAGAATGCACTGGAAGCCATCGCACTGCCGCTGCTGACCACATGGCCATGCTTCACGGAGTTTAATGGGCCGGTACGGCAGCTACCATGCGCAAGGCGCGCTTTGGGATTTGGTCGCCCAATCGGCCTTGGAATTGCACGTTTGCGCGGCCGACCAATTATCGCGGATTGAACAGCTGATGCGCCGCTACAGCGATGTGCCAATGGACTTGGCGGATGCCTCATTGGTGGCCGCTGCGGAGACGCTAAACCAGCGCCTCATATTTTCACTTGATAAGCATTTCTTCGTTTACCGCCTGCACGGCATCGAAGCATTTCAGGTTCTACCAGCGCCCGGTTAATAGCGCGTCAAAGCGAGCGCATCCGGCCGGTCATCGGAATTTATCTTTCCCCGGAGGCCTTCTCAACTTTTTGATAATGAAATGAGGCATTTTATGCTTCGCGGCGCCGGACGCCGGGGGTACGGGCGCCCCTTTCGGCGATCTTCGAATCCGTTTCGTCGGCGAGTTTGTCGGCCACGCCATCCGCGGCTTTTCATCTGCGCGCCCCGGCAACTGCCGGGACCATATGGATTTTGGGCGGCGAACTCTCTAATTTGTTTCGATCCCCCGCAGGCGATATCGCACAATTGCGACCGCGCTTAGCCGACACGTATACGTGTCGGCTAAGCGCCGGATGGCGCACATGCGGCAAATTTTGTTGTCGCCCCCGTACCCCCTGCGCCGCGTTCCACGAATTCACCGCCGCCGCGGACGCAATTCAGTTGCATGGAAATTCATCACAACATATGCAAATTGATCGGAGGTGCCGCCCGCTAATTTTGTCGGCGCGGCTGGACGCCCGCGGCTCCGTCGGCCATGCACGGTCGCATTTCAGCGATGGTGCGCGCGTTTGCGGCCCGGGGCATGGTGGCCGCGCGGGCCCGAAACCTTGGTCTTCATGGGGGCGCCTCCCCCGCTCCGCCGCAGCGGGACGAACAGGGTCATGGGCTTTCCGTGGCGCAGTATTTCCACCGGTACGCTGCCGGTATGCATTAATAAGTCACGACGAATGGCGGGAAGCTGCAGAACACTGCGGTGGTCGATGCGCACGATCAGGTCGTTTTTCTTGAAGCCGGCCCGCTGTGCCGGGGAGTGCGGCGACACGCGGCGGATGAGCAGTGCGGGCCGCTGCCCCAGCGCAGCGTAGCGTTTTCGTAATCTGGAATGGCGGGAGACCAGGGCATAATGCACGCCAAATTTGCGTGGCTTAAACGCGCCGGTCTTAATAAACTGGTACAAAAAGTTGCGCATCATGCGCACCGGCGCGGCCAGGGGCCGCAGCGCCAGAGCGGTAAGATGCCCGCGGAGATTAAATACGAAGGCCCGCTGCCCTTGGTGGAAGGGCAACGCCAAAAAGGCGGGCTGCAGGTGATGATGAAAATGATGGCTGGGCATCACGGCGGTGATCCAGGAAACCGCCCCGCGGCCGCTGCCTAAGCACATGAGCAGTTGTCCTTCGCGAGGCAGACGGCGCGCCAACGGCAGGGGTTTAAGGGCGGCCCATCGCGGAAGCTTCAGCACGGTCAGACCGTGGAAGAAATCAGTGCCCAGCACCGTGGCGCGGGCCTTTTTTCCATCGGGCAAAATAACCGATACGCGGGCGTGCGTTTTGGGAAACGCCAGGATCATCAATACCAGCACGCGGCGCTTCTGGCCCACGGCCAGGCCCAGCACGCGCATGGATCCCGATTGCTGCAGTAGCTTTATCCGCTGATTGACCATTTTCCAAAGAACTGGCTGCGGCTGATGGGTTTTTCGGAAACGGTGTACAAGAAAACGCCGCAGCAGCATGAGCCGGCCGCGTGGCGAATTCAGCCACGGCGGTGGCCGACGCACGACGTGGCCGGTAGCACGGGGAGCCACATGAGAACCGCGGGCGCCGGGAACCCCGGGCCGAATGACGATGGTGGGGGCGCCGCGGGAATGTCGCCGTTCAAAATTTTTAATTAAAAAATGTCGCCGCACCAGCCAGTTTTTTCGCCAGACCCGAAATTCTTTGCGCATCGCGCCGGGCAACAGAACATCAGGGTTGCGGCCCAGCTTTACCTGCACCAGCGCCGGGGCAACCGAGGCATAGAGCCACGAAGTTGCCGCCGACCATTGCCGCAGCGCACGCAGGGCCTGGGGGCCACGGGCGGGCAAACGCGCAGCCGCGGGCTGTGGCCGCGACTTGGCCAGGGTGGCATCGGCCCGCAAAATAACAGCCGCCCCCAGAGTTAACGATGCCACGCAGGCCAGCCCCGACAGCACCCGCCACATGGGCCCGCCAACGCAGCGGATAGACATCTGAGCGCGGCAATTGCTTTCTAAATCATGCGCCACCGGCGCCCCCCAGGGATTGATAATTCGGCGGTAGACTTGACCGTTGTGTGCCATGCGTTCCTGTTGCTTTAACATGCCGATTCTGAAACTCTCAACCCATGGAACCAAAGTTTACGGCGCCGGAATTTGCCCGCCAAGGCCCCCGCAATCTAAAACTGGCCTTGCCGGGCCAGCGGTTCCTCCGCCACCGCGCCCGCCGAGGCCAAGGTGCGGTCTTGTGCGTAATGCGTGGCAAAGCGCCGCGCCGCCTCATAACTGCTAAAGACATGCCGGACGCTTTGGCCATCAGCCTGTTCAATGCGGACCACATAAGGAATCGGGCGTTGGGGCGCCCGCACGGTGGCGACCTTTTGGGCGCCGATGGTTCGATTGCCGGACGCCGGCCCGGAACTGGCCGTGGCCGATGAAACGCGTCCCAAAATAAAGCCCGCGGCGCCAATGACCGCGCAGGCCGCCAGCAAACTGCCACGGCGCAGCCACAACGCCGCAAAGCCGATGCGCGCCACCGGCGCGGTTGATCGGGCGCGGTCGGAAACATTGGGCCCAACGGAACCGACGGGGGCCCCCTGGCCCGCGGCGAAGGCGGCAAAACAGGCCTGCGTTATCGCGCCGACTTCCGCGGCGCTGGGGGCGTACGTGGCCAGCGCCGCCTGACGTAATTGCCGCTGGCTTTGCAGGGCGTCCAGCAAACGGGCGGCCTTAGCATCCGCAGCGAGCGTCCGGCGCACCTGCTCGGCGGCGATAGGAGTCAATTCGCCGTCAAGGTATTGTTCTAGAATTTCCGGGTTCAAGGATTCCTGGTTCACAGATTCCCGGTTCACAGATTCCTGGTTCACAGATTCCTGGTTCACAGATTCTTGGTTTACGTTCATGGCATATCCGCCTCAAAATGTTGCTCAAGTTAGTTTCGCACGCGGTCTTCACTGGGTCTTGCGGACCGCGGCGTCATGCGTCCGTTTTTCCGCGGGCCACCGTGGCCCCCGCCGCGGAAGCGGCCGGTAATTCCGCATCGGCTTCGCGCAACTGGGTAGCCAACCGGGCCCGCGCCCGATGCAGCCACGGTTTGACCTGCGCCTCCGTGGCTTCCAATGTTTCGGCAATGTCGCGATACGCCATACCCTGTTGCTCCCGCAGCACCAGCGCGCCGCGCCAATTGTCGGGCAGTTGCTCAATTAACCCGCGCAACTGCGTAATCGCTTCTTCTGATATGGTCGCCTGCGCCGGGTCATTGTCTTCGCCCAGACTCTCCCGCAAGGCGTCTTCGGCATCCAGCGAGGCGCCGATTTTCCGCCGGCGGCAACTGATGACGTTGCGGGCGACCGCCTTGGCCATCAACGACCAGGCCCCGTCCGCCCAGTCATATTGCTCGCGATGACGAAACAGCTTCAGCAACGCGTCCTGCACCAAGTCTTCCGGCTGCTTGGAATCGCGAATGCCAACGCCCAGCATGGCCCGGGCCAAGGCCACCAGCCGAGAGGTGTTTGCGCGCACAGCGGCTTCAAATTGGGCGTCTGCCGACGACGGTATCGCCATGCTTCGTATTCACTTCCCTTGAAAGCCTAACGCACGATGCGAACTCTGGTTGCAATAGTATCAACGATCAACTACCAACCATCAAACGATCATCAGACCATCGCGAACGCGGATGCGCCCTTGACGCACGTACAATCCATCCACGGGCGTCGATGCCATGACTCCGATAAAACTTTCCGAATGCGCTATTGTACAAATTACCTTCTCCCCGATAAAGTTCCCATCTAACCCCGACGATGTAAAATCGGGTAAACTGCGTAAGATGAGAAGGCAGGCCGATGGAAAAGATGACCGATAAACACGCCAGCACGCCCAACGGCGTCTCGTTGGCTCATGATGACGCTCCCGCCAAGATCACCAAGGATGTCTACACGACCGGCGAGGCCGCGGAAATATGCAAGGTCAGCCAGCAGACCATCATCCGCTGCTTTGACAACGGCAAGTTGCAGGGCTTTCGCGTGCCGGGAAGTAAGTTCCGGCGCATTCCACGCGAAGCCCTGGTGAAGTTCATGAAAGATCACGCCATTCCGCTGGACCGCGTCTCCACGGGCCTGAAAAAAGTGCTCGTGGTGGATGACGACGCCGAAATTATTGAACTGTTTGTCGACGTGCTTTCCCGGGATGGCCGCTTCGACGTGCGTACGGCCTCCAGCGGTTACGATGCCGGGCTGGCCACCCAGGAATATTTACCGGACCTGATGATTCTGGACTATATGTTGCCCGACATCAATGGCAATGTGGTCTGTCAGACCATTCGCAACAACATCAAATTTGCGCACATGAAAGTGATCATCGTTTCGGGCGTGGTAAATCCCGAGGAAATCACCGAGCTGATGCA
>JAJZCU010000127.1 GCA_021828935.1 Planctomycetota bacterium
CAACGGCGAACCCACGAACGCCACGTCCCCCCACGCGCTTAGCCGACACCTATAGGTGTCGGCTAAGCGCGGGGATATTTACGCGGCGGCGGTTTGAAATCGACGCCGCGAAACCAAATGCCATGCCGCCACCGGCGGCACGGTATTGCTTGAAGTGCTATTCGGAAACAAAAAGGGGCATCTGCGGTTCTTTGATTCGTTCGGCTGGAAACATGTTCTTGCGATCCTCAAGCCATTCCAAAAATTTCCGCTTTTCGTTGGCCGTTGTCCAAGTCAGCGTGAGCGTCGGGCCGTCGCATTTCGCCAAGGTGTGCGTGGACTTTACCGTGCCGGCCGCAATAAAGCCGAAGACGTTTGTCCGTACAAATGCCTGCAATTTCTTCTGACGTTCGCGGCCCAGGTATTTGTACATGCCGCCGGTGGTGCTGTGCAGCAGGCCGTCCGCGGACAACACGGCCGGGCCAAGGCCAGCCTGCTGATTTAATTCACAGAGCAGGCAGGCACGCAACTTTTCACATAGGATTCTTCGGTATTGGTCTCTCGAAGTTTCATCGGGACAATCTTCATCACTGTACACAAGCATGAGAGGGGCGGGGTTGGTTTCCGGCTGGATATTTTCGAGCACGGCGACTTGGGCTTGGGGGGGTTGGGCCGTTGCGAGATAATCTGTGCAGGCGTCATCCCATGTGTAGATGATG
Source organism: Planctomycetota bacterium (assembly GCA_021828935.1). GTDB lineage: Bacteria > Planctomycetota > Phycisphaerae > WQYP01 > WQYP01 > JAJZCU01. The sequence goes on from JAJZCU010000127.1 coordinate 699, forward strand.
GAGCTGCCCTGCACGCGCAGGCCGTGAACTGAAAATCGTCCCGTGGAAAATCCAGCTGATGACAGGCCGGCATGCATCTGGCGTAGGCACGATTGCATCCCCTGCCTTTCGGCTTCGGGTATGAGGTAAGTTAGCAGGCAACTCTCCAAGGGGTGAAACACCTCCGCGAAGGCGTCGCCCGTGGCCACCATATGCCCCCGAGCCTGTTTGCAGTTGCTGCTCTCAGAACCGAACGAATGGGCCTTGCATTCAAAGTAGATCGCTTGCTTCCTGGCATGGTTCGCAAGAATCAGCTCGGGCTCCGGTTGGCTGCCGATTTCCAAGGATGCTACGGCGATCTGATTGGATACGGCCACAGGAAACCTGAATGGTTGCTCGATAGCCAGTGTTACGAACCCCAAATCGTGGAACACCGGCCGCACCCGAAAACACTCGTCCGGCTGTTCCTTTGCCATCCAAAGCAGCAGGTTCAATTGGAACACCGGATCACTAATCAGTTTTTCAGCGCGCATGGCCACCCTCCGCGTGGGCAGCGTGGGCTGTGCCAGCGCCCGCCGATGTGCTATTGGCCGGCCACCGCGCGACCACATCCGAAAACGGCGTGGCGCCCAACCATGTTGTAATCTTCGGGCTTACATAGTGTTGAATATTGGTAACAAGTCGGTGGAACGTGTTCCCGCAGGTTCCACGCGGCAACAACGCGGTCAGCCCTTCGTTCGTGATTTCCAGGTTGATAGGCTGCCACAAATGGCGATCGGCCCCATAGACGTGGACCTTGTTCGGCCCCATGGGGATAGGCTGACCCCAAAGCTTAAAGCGATTTCGTTTTTGAAATGCCATGTTAATCCAACGCTGGAATGTGGCCTTCTCCAGCGGCTCGGCAAAACGCACAATCAGCGGCGCGCCACCAGCCGGCAGCCCGCGGTCGCCCGCTGCGCCCCCCAGCAAACGGTCGTCTTGCCAGGCCAGTTGTTCAGTATAATTTAACACAGATTTGTATATGCCGTATATGTGGCGCACGGTGTTTCTGTGATCTTCGAAGCTGGCGGTACGGTTGGTGACGCGGCCCGACTGGTACAGATCATGTCCGCCCGTCTCCGTGAGTGACGGAATGCGTAACGCGGCCAGCGCGTTCATCGGATCGTAGGAATCTTGCAGAGCATGCAGCGATTTTCTGATACGTCCAATTCGGTCGCCCAATTCAACCCGCGCGTTCCTCTGCTCCGGCTCTGGGCCATCCTCATCTGGCAGGGACGGCATCCCCCGGGCAGTATCTGTCGATGTTTGGCTAGGCCCCGGTTCGGCAAAATCGCCGGGCATCTCAAAAATGCTTTCATGCTTAAATACCAGCCTTGTGAACCGGGCGTCACCACGAAATAAAACATCCTTTTGCCAAAGGGTCTGCAACAATGGGCTGCTGAACCATGTCATGTCCAAGTCTGGATGCTGGGCCCAACGCGCAACCCGCTTCTGCGCGTCCGCAACCGCTTCGCAGGTGTAAAAGGCGAAGAACCGCGCGTCAAACGGTTCGAGGAAGCCGACAACCTTGCGGGCGGTCTTTTTGGTCTGAGGGTCTTGCCAATCAGCAGTAATGCTGAAGAAGGAATCGTCTATTGGGCGAGTTTCGCAGGTTAGATCAGCCCATAGCGTCTCTGGTTTCTTGCTTTGCAAACACGATGCTGAAACGTGCTCCAGCAAAAATGTTTTAACCAATGGTATGCGTGTGCGACCTGCATCAATGCCGGCCTTGCCCTCCTGCGACACGCCATTAAAGAAGCGGTATACGTCGAAACGGTCCTTGGGGGCGTCGGGCGCAAGTGGCGCCATAATCGCTTGGTCACTGCGCATGATCAACCCAATAATAAACCTTTGGCCGCGGCACAACATTCAGGACGATCATCATAGGGCATCTCGGCGATGCCAGCACCCCAGCCGACGCATTTTTCACGACGTTGCCACCACGCCGCCACATCGCCCCACGCGCGCTTAGCCGACACCTATAGGTGTCGGCTAAGCGCGGGGATGGCGCACCGGTGGGCGCCATTGTGGCGGCCCGCACCGTTTTCTGGGCGTTGCACGGATCCGTTATTTCCAGAAATTGCCAGCGCCCCAAACGGATTAAAGCGCTAAAATACCCCCAATTCGTGCCCGTTGGCGGATTTCCGGACTAACGGGGATAACCTTTGCCCGTTCTTTGACGATTTTGCGTGCGGTGCTATCGCTGATCTTGGGACGGCGTGGGCCAGATTGTGATAAAAGGGGCCGCCGTGATTGCAGTTTGGGCAGGCGGCGGTCTGAGCGCCAATGTCGCGCCGGCAATGAAGACATACGTACACCGGGTCGGCGTATATTTTATAACTGAATTCCCGCACGTCGGCCGCAGTAAACTCTGCGATTTGATTATCAGGCTGAATCCAGAGCGTGCGCTCCACCGTCGATAATTTCGCGCGGTTGACTGATAACATGCCGTGCCGATCACGAAAACTGCCGGAAGTGGGTCGTGGCTTTGCGGCGCCGTCGGGCCCATCAGGGACGACGCTCACCAGCCGCCAAAGCAACACGCCATCACCAATTGCAGGATCGTCGCGGCATGCGCCGGTGGTCGAAGCTGGGTCGTGGTTCATAAATGGGTTCACGATAGGCGACAGGCGCCAATTTCCACGTAGGTGGCCAACGGATACGCGGACCGATTATGCCTCACCGGGTTCGCCAAACACCCGGCGGAGCAACGACACGAGGTGGGCGTGGTCTGCAATCAACAACGGCCCGTCGGTGTATTTCCCATCGCACTCTAATACGAAAGCCGCACTACGGTCAAAATGGATGATCATTTCGACGCCGCCGCGCCCGCCGTTCCACTCGATTTGCAGGCCGTCGGAGGCCGCGTTGACCGTAGGGCCCGGAAGCTGGCGGGGCAACTGGCATTCGCTAATCGCCGTGATTAGCGAAGCCATTTTGGAAATCAACGCCGCAGGTATCGCGGGGCTGCCGTAACCGTCCCAGTTATCAGGCAATGCCCTGATCTCGCTCAGGCGCCTAAGCGCAGACGTTTTCCACTGCGGCTCGCGTTGCAGACGAGGGGGGCACCATGTTTCGCTAGATTTCCCGGCAGCGGTTTCATGGAATACAGCCTTTACCAAAGCTCTCTTTATAAATAATACACTTCGCGCTTCGCAAATTCCAGCTCACCTGATTTTCCGATGGGTACGTGGGCTACGCCGGCTAAGCGCCGGATGGCGCACCGGTGGCCGATGTTAGCGCCGCCCGCACCGTTTTCTGGGCGTTCCACGGATCCGTCATTTCCAAAAATGGCGCAGTCGCCGGCGCCTCGCAAATTGGTAGCTCACCTGGCCCGGCCTCACGGAACTGCAATAAACGGCTTCAGCACCGAAGATACAGAAATTCCCATTTCTATTGATCTTATCATGTCATGGGCTTCCCGGGCGCTCTTGATTGTTGCCAGCAGTTGTTGCAACTTCGCTTGCTTGCGAGCCTTCACGTAGGCCGTGGCGACCAGCGAAATTCTCGTGTCCTCGTAATCGATGCACCTCGCACAATCCAACGCGCAGTCAAGGGCGCCGCACGCCGCAAAGCAGCGCGACAGCGTCGCCCGCGGCGCCACGATCGCGGAATATTGCATGTTGTCGGGAAGCGGATTCGATGCTTGCTGGTCAATGGAAGCTTTCGCGGCGTTTAACAGTGGGATCGCCGCATTAAAGTCGCCAGCGCGTACGTGTATGCTGCCGAGAGTCGTCAACACTGCGGATCGGAGCAGCGCGTCGCCCTCAAGCGGCCACCCGTCGGCGAGCGCTTGCAGTCGCGCTACCGTCTGTGCACGATCCGCATGGAAACCCATTTGGTGCTGTGCCCCGGCGACGTATTCAAAGCCCATTAGTGTTGAACGCCTGTCGCGCGCCGCCTCCGCTTCCGATTGCGCTAGCTGCACTTGCAGCAGTCGCCTACATTCGGCATGGTCCCCGATCTGCCACAGCGCTTTTTCGACCCGCCATGCGGGCAGATAACCTGGCGGTGATTCATGATAGACGGCCCCGGCGGTCTGCCTATCGCCCAGCTCGGCCAAGAGGCAGATCAGTACGCACTGGCAATCCTTTCCCTCTCAGCCTTTGCCCGTCGATGGCAACAGCGGAACCGCTTCCGCCAAGCATTGCCGCGCGGCATCCATCTGGCCCGCGTGCATCTCTCGCTTCGCCCGGATCGTCATCCGTCGAAAGCTCGCGTGTCGCTGCTCTCGTGGGCTGAGGGGCCCAACCGCGTCAAGCAGGCCCAGATAATTTCCGAAAGTCTTCACGAGGCGGCCAGCATAGTTTCTTCCCCGGGCGTCCTCCAATTGTTTTCCAGTTTTGTCGACGTGCTTCAACCACTGCCGCGCGCCGTCGTCGTTGCCCAGCTCCATGCTATGGGCCGCCGCCTCAGCCCAAATCGCCAACTTTAGCACGCCCAGCATTGCCTCGTCGGCCATCCCGATCGCCGCGTCCATCAACGGCCGCGCACGCGACACGAAGCCGCATGCGCGCATGGTGGCCAATGTGCTGCAGAGGCGCGATGCCGCATCGTTGTTTTTGCATATTATGGCGGCCGCCCTCCCCTGCGCTGCCATCCAGTCGACCCGTTCACTGCCGACGCCGGGCCAAGCGAAGCCCATTTCATTAATATCACCATCTTCCCCACCGAGGCGGATCCGCTGCCAATAGCAGGGCTCGCAGCTTACGAGTTCCTGCCAAAGCATTGCTCTATCGCTTTCGCCGATCATCTTCTTACAAAACTCGCACATTTCCATTGGCACACGCAGACTCAGTGACGGGGGAGGCGGGGGAAACGAATTCGGCGGAATTTAAATTTACCTGCCAATCCACCGGGACGTCAGTGTAACAACGCTGAAATTAACCGACAAAGGTCGCCATAAGAAACCTGTGTCAGTATCATCAAAATGATCGGCCCGCGTGAATACCTTTGCTTTTTCACCGGTCGTGGCCATCTGTGTCAATCTGTGTAATCTGTGGATAATCGTCGTCGGCCGGCCCTTATTCGATGGCGGCACGAACAACGGTTTGGCATCGGCTTCCAAGAACACGCTACCGGAGGTTTTTTTCAACCCATTTCAGATCACCTCACCCCACTTACCTTCAGCACTTCATCGCCGTAATGGTTAATAACCTTGATGGCGATTTTGCCGCTTTGCGGCTTGGGGAACGGCCGGCTGCGGGTGGAGTAGAGGGCCTGCCAGGCGGATTCGTCAATTTCGGCCCGGAGGGCTCGCTGCAATTTTTCATAAGGTTCATCGACGCCGGTGAAGTAGGCGTGGCGCACGAAGAAGCTTTCGCCGTTGTAATCGGTATCAATAAACCAGCAGGCGATGTCGTCGACGCTGCTGGAACGCACTTCGCCCGTGGTGGGGTCAAATACGTCAAGGCCCTTGAGTTCCACCACCAGTTGGCCGTCTGGCGTGGTTTCCACGGCAATGTCCGGCTCGCCAAACACGGTGAACAGGTTGGCCGCGCCGGTCTTTTTTAATAGGTCGCCCATTTCAAGGTCGGGGTTGATGCGCGTGGGCAGCACCACCAGCTTGCCATAGTTGCGGGCCTCTTCGGCCACATGCGGGTCAAAGGCAAAGCCGCAGACCACCAGCAGATCAAAGCCGGCGCCGCGGACGGCTTCCTTGGCGGCCTCTTTAATTAAATCACAATCCACCCGTGCCGGTGTCGGTCCAAACTACTCCGGCGGTCCGCGCGGGGTAGTCGTCCCAATAA
>JAJZCU010000128.1 GCA_021828935.1 Planctomycetota bacterium
TGGGAGCCGTTGAATCCCCGCTAATCCGCGACGAAACGCTTTTAGCGAACGAGACGACGTCGCTATGCATGGAAAATGCGCACCGCATGTTCCGCTTCCGCTTCCAGCACCTGCAGGAGGCATCGCCGGCGCTAATTATGATGTCGACCGACGGTTACTCAAATTCATTTTCCTCTGATGCCGACTTCCATAAGGTTGGGCCAGATTTATTGCGGATCCTTCGCACCGACGGGCCGCAGGAGGTTAGCGGTTTATTGGCGGGCTGGCTCAGCGAAGCATCCGCCAAGGGCAGCGGCGACGATGTCACGCTGGGGGTCATTTATAACTTGGGCACGGCCGCTGCGAACGCCGACGCAAGCCCCGACGCGGCACGGCCGGCGCCGCCCGTGCCGTGAGACACCGCTCCGTCGCACGCGCCGTTTCTCCGAACTGCCGTGGCCGTTTTAGCTTTGAGGCACCTAATGAACGAACTGCTCCAGCCGGGCCACATTGTCCAGTCATCTTCGGGAAAGCCGTGCCGTGTCGTGAAGTTTCTTGGCTCGGGCGGCCAGGGCGAGGTCCACATGGTCGAGTGGGCGGGCGGCAACTACGCCCTGAAGTGGTATTATGAGCAGTGTGCGACGGCGGAGCAAAGGGCCGGCCTTGAGTCGCTTATCACGGAGGGGCCGCCCGATAAGCGTTTCCTCTGGCCGCTGGACCTAGTGGAATCCAAGAACATATCAGGATTTGGTTATGTCATGGGGCTTCGCGGTTTGGAATACAAAAGTCTATACGATCTGGTGGCCGGCCGCGCCCAGCCGTCTTTCACGGCACTGGTAACTGCGGGCCTCGAATTAACCAGCGCCTTTCGGAGCCTGCACACGCGGGGCCTCTGCTACCGTGACATTTCATTTGGCAATGCGTTCTTTAACCCGCTGACGGGCGCCGTATTGGTCTGCGACAACGACAACGTGACCACGAACCGGGCGTCAAAAGGCGGCGTGTTGGGGACGCCCGATTTCATGGCGCCAGAAGTCGTGCGAATGGAGGCGAGCCCCAGCAACAGAACGGACCTTTTTTCGCTTGCAGTTTTGTTATTCTACATGCTCCACATTGGGCACCCCCTGATCGGTCGCAAGATATTAAGCATTAGGTGCTGGGACGGGAGCGCGAGGGAAATGCTCTTCGGGAAACAGCCGGTCTTCATCTTCGATCCAAACGACCATTCCAATGAAGCCGTTGGAGAGGACGTTGACCCGACGGGCGAAGCTGGCGGCAACGCTTTGATCTATTGGAAAATTTACCCGCAGTTTTTGCGGGATACTTTCACAAGAGCCTTCACGAACGGCATTCACGACCCTGAGAACGGCCGGGTCACCGAGCTCGAATGGCTTGGCTCCTTGTCTTCGTTGCGGGATTCCATTTTTAAATGCGCATGCGGAGCGGAAAATTTTTATCAGCATAATGGAAGGGTCCCCCCCTCGCCCGAGATGCCGGATGATTGTTGGAGTTGCGGGAAGGCTCTACGTCCCCCATTCCGCCTCCGTATTGACAAGGAGATGATCATGTTAAACGCAGGGGCGCCGCTGTACCCGCACCACACGGGGGACGGCGGCGATTATGACTTTTCCGCTCCGGTCGCGGCGGTCGTTCAAAACCCCAAGAACCCAGCGGCTTGGGGGCTAAAAAATCTGGGGGCCACGAAGTGGGTGGCTATTCTGCCCGGCGGTAGGGCTGCGGATGCAAATCCTGGGCAAAGTGTGCCGCTGGCAAACGGTGTCAGAATTAGTTTTGGAAAGGCGGATGGAGAGATATTGTACTGACTCAACAGACCGGCCTTCAGTAAAATTGTTACGGGTTCCGGCCAAGGTCTGGCAATTAAGCAGGGGCTATCCGTCGAAAGCAGACTGCCGTAAATGGAATTAAAAAGATGGAACAGTTGTGCCGGGAGAGGCTCGTGGCCGCGGTTCGACGTTACCCGGATATCATAACAAACGCCCGCCGTTGCGAAGCGATAATGCGCGACCTCTGTGGCGAGACGTGCAGGCCTGAAATTTCAGCCATCTTGGGCGCCGTGCGGATGCACGCGCCCCAAGCGATCGCCGAGTCTGCGGGCGTACCCATGGCGATCCTCGTTCCGCGGCTTGGCAGTCGACTGCACGATGAAACGGGCGTAGAAAAGAATCTCGCAATGTGGGCGGTGACCAGTTGGGCAATTGCCTTGGGGAAAGCTCGCGTATCCACCGCGGTGGCGCCCATCCACGCCGACCCCGGGGCGGCACCCGCCAATGTGGTTCCAGCAGTGGTCCACCATGCTCTCCCGCCGCGAGACGATACCTCCCCTATCCCGCTCGTGGGGGACGAAAACGCCCAAACTAATCAGAAAGTTGTCGCCTTGGAGCACGCGACTAAGCCACCAGAGGATCCCGGGAGCGCGAAGGACGCTCTCCTCGGCTGCGGTTGCATCTTGGTCATGATTTGGCTCGCGTGGCTCGCATGGGAATTTATAAGGGCCCACATTTAAAACGGCCTTCGCAGCCTGCTGGCACCTTGCAAGCGATTTTCCGAGAGAACCGCAAGCTCTTTTCGGATGGCCGCGGACGTGCCGTACGAAACGTCCGCTCTGCTGGCCCCCCCCCTCAACTGGGCTCCACCAGGCGGCGGAGCGTGCGGCCGTATTCCACGGCTTTGCGCACCACTTCCTGCGCCGGTTCTTTCACAATAAGCCTGTCGCCGGTGGTCAGCGTGATCATGGTGTCCGGCGTGGTTTCGATGAATTTTATCAATTCAGCGTTTACGATTACCGGCGTTCCGTTAATTTTTGTAACATTGATCATGCGCAGGCCTCATGCCGTTATGGAATGCTGCTCAACAGTGATTGCAACAATTGGTTGCTGGTGGTGATCACCTTGGAAGCGGCTGTAAACCCCGTACTGGCCGAAATGAGATTCACAAATTCCGCGGATAAATCTACGTTGCTCATTTCCAATGCGCCCGCCGTCAGCGTGCCGGATGAAAATTGCCCCGGCGCGGCGATGACCGCCGTGCCGCTGTCGGGCCCTGGAATAAAGTTGCTGTTGCCGACGCTTACCAAACCCTGATTGTTGCTGAAGGTGGCCAGTGCCACCTGCCCCAGCGTGCGAGTGAGGCCATTGGAAAAAGTCCCGGAGATGATACCGTCGCTGCCGATGGAATAGTTGGTCAGGGTTCCTGGGGGGGAACCATCCTGCGAAGTGCTGGCCAACTGGCTGCTGCTGCCGGATAAAGCGGTCACGCCGCTGAAATTCAAGTTAAATGATAAGGTTGGGCTGGCGCCCGTGCCGGAACGGTTGATGGTCACCGTGGGCGTGGCGGTGCTGATTAACTGGCCAAAATTGTTAAATTGCAGCGTGCCTTCGCCCACCGCGGTGTTGGTGGCAGCTCCGGCGCCAGTGCCGCCGGGGCTGTCGGCAACATATTGCCAGGTAGTTCCGGCGGTGTTGGCGTTGGTCAGCGTGGCCGTGACATAGACCGGCACCGCCGTGCCCAGCGAATCGTACGCGGTGAGGCTGGTGGTGACGGATTCGCCATTGGCGGTGGCGGTGGAGGTTGTAGTGAAGGGGTTGAGAATGGTTCCGCCACGATTCACGGTAATGTCGGAACTCTTAATTGCCACTGCATTGTTAGTTCCTAAGTTGCTGGTAATCTGGAGTTGCGAGCCACCGCCAGTGCCGGCAATCAGCGAAACGCCCGGCGCCGCGCCGGTTCCATTTACTCCGCTGGTGGTATTAATTCCCATGGTGCCCTGCAGAAAGTTCATATAATCCTGCAACGTGGACGCCGCTCCCACCGTGAACGTTTGCGGGGCTACGGTTCGCGTGCCCTTTTCGCCCTGCGCGGTGACAACGTCGCCGACTTGGAAATACGACGTTCCCCCCGGCGCGTTGGTGACGCTGGTTAAGGTGGTCGTAGCCGGGTTGCTAATGGCCGCTCCGCCGGAATACATGGGCTGGTTGAAAACCAATTGGCCCGGCGTGCTGGCCACCACTCCGCCGGCATTTAAGTTGCCGGTCATGGAAGCATTGCTGGTGGCCTGGGCCACCGAAAGCGACCCAATGGGAATGGTTAAATCGCTTAAGACGCCCGGCACCACATTAAAGTTGGAATCCACCGCATAACCCTGCACCCGCAGGCCCTGGCCGTTGACCAACTTGTCCTGGCTGTTTAATTGGAACGAGCCGTTGCGGGTAAATTGTTGTTTGGAATCTTGAAGAATAAAAAAGCCGTTGCCCTGCACCGCCAAATCTGAATTGACCCCCGTGGTTTGCAGCGAACCATTGCTGTAGTCTGTGGTCAGGGAAGACTGCTGCGTGCCCATGCCCACCTGCAACGGATTGGTCCCGCCAAGGTCGCCATTGGGCGGCGTGCCGTAAGTGAAGGTTTGGTTAAAAGCGGTCTGAAAATTAAGGTTTGAGGCCTTGTAACCCACCGTATTCACGTTGGAAATGTTGTTGCCCACCACGTCCAACATGGCCTGATTGGCGGACAACCCCGTGAGGCTGGTGTTAAGTACGGACGTCAAACCCATGAATGGCTCCAAGTGTAACAGCCGAACCGGCGCGGCCTATCAAGAAAAAGTTGCGACGTGTCGGAGTCAGCTCCGCCAACTCCGATGCATCACGCCGCGCACGAAAACCGTCAAACCGCCTCCGGCAGCGAGAATAGTTTGTTAGAGCGAATTGTATGGCAACTAAAACCGGGCGGACGCCACCGGACGCCAACAAGCCCGCTTGATGAACCGTACGGTCAGGCCGCTGCGGCCGGCGTTGCTGCGCCGGCGGCGGCGGCGGCCGTGCTGGCCGTATTTGCCGCCGTGGTCGTGGCCGGAAGCAGGCTGTTGATGGCGCCAGCGCCGACGGCGGAGGCCAGGTTGCCGCCGCTGGCCGCCGCGGCCGTGGCAGCGGAGGTTGCCGGCGCGGGGGCGATCTGTTCCACCGAAGACAGCGGCACCTGCTGGCCGGTATCCAACTGCAATGAAACCTTTTGGTTTTGTACCACTACTGAAGTCACGATGCCTGAAACCTGCTTGCCCGAGGTGTTCAGGCCCTGCACGGTTTTTCCAATTAAGTTTCCGCCGGCCCCAATGGACTGCTGCAACGTCAGGCCCTGCAGGCTGCCGACCATGGTCTGGTTGGATTGCAGGTTGGAAATTTGCGACATTTGCGTGAGCAAGGCGCTGCTGTTAGTGGGATTCAGCGGATCCTGCTGCTGAAGCTGCGTGATCATAAGCTTCATGAAATCGGTGGGCGTCAAGCTGTTTAAGTTATTCGGCGCGGCCGTTGATGACGCAGCGGTGGTTGCCTGGGGCAGTGTGGTGATGGCTTGACTCATAACAGGACTCCTTCTGAATAACATCTTTATTTACGTTTGGCGCCTGACAATGGGCGGCGCATTATTAAGCAACTACATCAAGGGCCAGGGCGCCAGGCGCACCGCCGGGCTGGGCCGCGGATCCTGCACCAGCGTTGAAAGTTCTCAAGCCCCAGCCCGCCGCAACGCCGCCCAATTGTGTCTGGGCGCCCGACCGCTGTTGGCCAAAGGAGCCCCCGCCGGTCGGCTGCCCGCCGCCACGCTGCCACGCGGACTGTTGTCCCTGCCGCTGCTGGCCGAAGTTCGGCTGTCCGCCATCGCGCCGGTCGGCTGGCAGGTCCGAACCGCCGGGCCCATGCACAGTGAGCCGCTCAACGGAAAAACCCTGGGCCTGCAGCACCGTTCTTAATTGATTGAGATTGCCATTAAGCAATTCGCGTACCGAATCAGTGGCGGCCTGAAACACGGCGCTGACGCTTTGCCCGGTGACATGCACATTAATTTGCAAAGCCCCCAAAGACGGCGGATTCAGCCGTAAATTTGCCTGTCCCGTGCCGTTGGTGAATGAACTTTTCAGGCCCAGTACCACCTGATCAAGAACCGGGTCCGCGTGGGCGGGCGCTAAATCTTGCGCGGCGGCGGCAGTTTGTGCGCCCTGAACGGGCCCCGCCGGCCTCCCAATGGTTAACGGAGAAATTCCGCCTGGGCTCGCCGACGGCCGGTCCGCGGCAACATTGCCTGCTGCGTTGCCCACGGCGCCGGTGATCGCGGCGCTGATCGGCGCGGGCCGTCCCGTTGCTTGCCCACCGGTCTGCCCGGTCGAATTGATTTTGTTAGCCATGCCCGCGGACGCCACGGTGGCGCCGTTTGCCGCGCCGCCGAGGCTGTGGCCCTGTCCATTTTTTACAGTCTGCGGCGAAGGGTTGTTTTCCGCCGCCTGACCCGCAGCCGCCAGAGTATCTCCCGAATTTTTTCCATTTGTGTTGGCCGCCGGACCCGGTGCGGTTGCCGCCGCCGTTTCGTTCGCCGCCGCAGCGCGGGAAGCATTGGCCGCAGTGGCA
>JAJZCU010000129.1 GCA_021828935.1 Planctomycetota bacterium
GATGGTCGCGTAGAGGTGTCTACCGGCAAGACGTTCCACTTGATGCATCTGGCCAAGGCCGCGGCGGTTGGAGGACCGTGGTTGCTGTGGCAAGTGAGTCGCGGAAACGTCCTGTGGCTTTCGTTCCAACACGCCGCTGAATGTGTGCAACGCCGCATCGGTGCCCTGCCCGGAACGGCGCCGGAAGCAGGGACAACTGTCTTACCTTCAAATGTTACTGTGGCGAGCATGCAGGAACCAAAACGGAAAGCCGCCTTCCAGACCTTTGATGGAGCCCTGGACTATGCCCGGCAACGCGCCGGCCAATACCACTACCTGGTGGTGGACGCCATGCACATGGGATTGCCGGACGGTGCTGAGCCGACTGTTGACGTTGACGCCTGGCGTAAACTCAAAGCCCTGGCGGCGCAGGTTGACGCCTGTGTGCTGGCCACCGACCGCGACGAGCGGCCGCCGGCTGGCCCCGGTCTTGATGCCGACCTTGAGGTTCGGTTCATGCGGCGCCCCGCGTGCCTGCCGCCGGTTGTGCGGCCGCCATGGGCAGTGACCGCCGAGACAATCCCAGATACGCCGCCCGTGAAAAGGCCACCTTGGGAAGCAACCGAAACCTATCGTGCGTTGACTGTTCACCGACCGACCGCTGCCAACGCCCGCAACCGAACCTTCTGGCGAACCGACCTGGCCACCAATGCTGTAAGCCAGTTTCACTTTCCAGCGGCCCCGGCCCGGCGGCCTGGCCTATCGCCTGCCGCACCGACGCATGGCCTTGGCGGCAATCGGCGGACAACGCCGGCCATGCCAGCCTTGGCTATGGCGTCATCCACGCCCTACAGCGTTGCCGGCCTGCGCGGGGGGTTGGGATGAGCGGTTTGTTGACATGCGCCCCGGTTGACGCCCTGGACACCCGGAATTGCTGACATGCACCGCCGCTGACACCCCCGCACTGGTGGTTGGCACCATACGCCACCCCGGTTTGCTGACGGCATAGCGGTTTTCGCCCCTACGCGACCCGGTTTACCGCCGATGACCCCGGTAGACACCCCTACGCGACCATCGCGCACCCCACGCGACCCCGGTTCGCACCCTATGCTGCGGGTTGTGTGCTACGCGAACGATTAGCACCCCCGCCAATACCGGCTTACCGCTACGCGAGCGGTGGCGCGTGCATCAAAGCACTCTTGGAGAACGAACCATGACCACGCCCGAACCACCATGTAAGCAAGGCCACAACCACGCATGGTACGCACCCAAGAGCGTTGTCGGTGGCGACGGTATCGGGGGCAATGGCGAACATGTTGTTGAAGGGCGGATTGTGTCCTTGCGCGTATGCATACGCTGCGGCCGATACATGGAATCGTCCGGCATGTGGCCTGGCCATGAAGATTATGTTGACTACCGTGAACCGGACGACAAATCATTGGCCTGGCTGCGGCTGAATGAGCCACGCCAATAGCGGCCCGGCATCATGCGATACTGTTGTGCGGCAGACTCGGCGACCACCCGTGCAACCAACCACAATCGCCCCCGAATTGTTTGGCCCACTCTTCAACGGACATGTCCGGCTTGCGGGCCGTTGGCGTTGCCGGCGGAGGTTGGTTCAGCGGCGCCGCGGAAACGGCGTCTTCTGGGCTGGCCTTGACGGCCAAACGCCGTTCAATCAACCGCTGGGCATCGGCCGGAGAGACCAACACGGTATCGCCCGCATTGAAGCACCGCTGCCCGACGCTGGCCAATGCTTCCAGCAAGGTTACGGCCACGGCCGGTATTGGCGCCGGACTGGACGCTGCTTCGACCACCACCGGTATTGGGCTTGGGGCCGTTTTTGGTCCTGAAACGGGCGCCGGTATCGGGGCTGGTATCGGGGCGGTATCGGGCAGTTTGGACAAGATTTTTGCCCCGGTTTCATCCGTTTCCAACACGCAAAGGCCGGCGGAAACAAGATCAGTGGCCAGTTTCTCGGCGACGCCGGCGCCCCGGTATCGCCTTGAAAGCCCGCGTAGTTGGCGTAGCGTCATCGGGCCATTTTCTGCCAAATCTTGCAGCAAATCGGCAGTTTCTTGGCTGACGTTAGGGGCGGTATCAAGCATGGTGGTTGCTCCGAATTCAGAACTGGTGTCTGGCTAAAGCATGGTAGGCGCCATAGCGGTATTAGACTCGCGGCCACGCATGGCGTTGGCTCCATTTGGATTAAACTTTTATTTCGACAAAAAATATCGCGTTTGGGGAGTGCGGTTTCGTGCAAGCACGGTGGTAACTTTCCGATACCCATACGGCGCCCCGGCCACCGCACGCCGTTGGCGTCATCATCCTGGACCACCGTTCATCCACTCGCGGCTGGTTGGAAACATTCCACGAGCCGCCTGCCGCCGTTCCGTTACGCTGGTTGGTTCGAGCAAAGGCGCCGGCTGAACACGGGGCGCCGCCACGACCGGCTGTTGGATATGCGCCACGGCCGGTTGGGGCAACGCCGGCTGGAGGGCAATGCCCTGAAAGGTTACGCCGCTGGCGTCGGCAACGTGGCATTGCAGGACTTCGCAATCCCAATAGTGATTGGCGGCCCCGCTGGATACTGGCGCCCACACTTCACGACGGCGTTTCCGGTCAAAGACCTTGCGTTCTGAACGCATTTGAACCATGTAGTCTTCTGTGGAATCGGTTGGAATTTGCCACCAAGTTTTATCCTGGTGTGCCATGAGGCGGGCAAGCAAGTCTTTGTAATAACCAGAATCAAATATCCGCAGCGATATGCCGTTCTGTAAGCGGCTGGGATACCACGGCTTGGTCATGGCCTGTGATGCCCCCTTACTGCAATAGATGCGGGGATCGCGTTTGCTGAAGTTATACACTTCATCGGACCTGTCCCCGGAGTCAATCATCAACAACTGGGGCGATACGCTGCCCCGGCCGTCTTCCGTGGGAAACGCCGAACCGAAGGCCAGTTGCCCCAATTCCTCAAATGACAGAACCATACACGCATGCAGCAGTCTGCTGCGGTACTGTGGGCCCCATGCCCTGATTGTTAAATAAAATCGGTCGTGCTGAACGTCGGCTGTGGCAAACAAACCCGTAGTCCACGGTGGAACGGTACGCGGCCCTGTGGCATGGGCTTTCACTTCGGACGGGGCGGTTGTGACCACCACTTCGGAAACCGGTTCGCCCAAATAGGAATTTCTAAAATGCTGCTGGGCCGGCGGATCATCGGCGGCCATGATGAATTCAGCGGCCGCATCAGAGAAGGACCGCCACGGCGATACGATGCCCGGCAAATGAAAACCCACCCGTGCGGCGCCGGCGGACCCGGACCACCGGCCGTGGACCAACATGGCGTTACGCTGGGCATCCGCGGTAATCGCCCCGCAGTTGGAGCAAGCGTAAAAGGCCGCCCGTTCCCTGACGATATGCTCCGCCAACTGCTGTGGACCCATCCCATCGGGTTTCGGCCAGCGGATGTTGGCGAAGGCCGGAACGGCATAGACGCCGCAATGGGGGCAAGCCAATTCGTACTGGCGTCTGTCCTGGCACGCTGCATACGCCTGGCTGATTGCCCCCGACGCTGTTGTCGGCGTTGATAGCAGTATGATTTTCCGCCGATGCACATAGGTGGCCGTGCGAGCAATGGCCAAACGTATCGGATCTGCTTCGCGGCCTGAATAAGGCGGATACTTGTCCACTTCATCACAAATCACGTACCGAATTGGCCTGGACGCAAGGCTGGCTGGACTACCGGCCCACCCGATGTAGATGCTCATGGTTGTGAGCTTGAGGGCATTGATCTTCATATCCCACGGGCTGTCGGTAAGGTAGGGCTGCAAGGCTGGGGTTGTGCGTAGCAGTGGAAGGATGCGTTCTTCCACCACGTCCCTGGCCGATTGCTCGGATGGAAGCACCAGCAACAGCGGCCCCGGCTGCTGCATAATCATCCACCCAATGACATTGCGAAAGCACTCTGAGAAACCGACCTGGGCGGCCTTCTGAACGACAATGGTGTCCACCGCCGGGTTGGCGACCGCATCCATCACGGCGGCCAGATACGGCGTGCGGGCATTATGCCACGGCCCCGGTTCGGCGGACATGGATGCCGGCAGGATGCGGTATTGCTCCGCCCATTGGCTGGGCGATATGGCCGGCTGGACGCGAAGATTCTCGGTGTTCAGTTGCATGCGGTATCCGCCAAAAGGTTACAAACATGGACGACGTGCTGGCGGATGGATTGCTCCATTTCCGCCAAAGATAGGCCGGCCAACTGCGGAGCAATGGCGCCGGGTATGTCTAAAAGGGCGCCCTTCACCGCACCGAGAACCTTGTCCACATCCGCCTGAACTTCCTTCTGGGATACTAAATCCCCCTTCTCGCGACCGACCATTAACTCATACCGTTCCGCCAATGCCGTTTCCTTGCGGAGCTTCACCGCCGCCATGGCATTGTCTGCCGGTTGTGTGGGCGCCGCTTTCTTTCGACCGCCGGGTTTGGCGACGTTGGCTTTAATCCACGCCTGGCATTCTTCCGCACTGAAGGCCGCCGGCCCGGCTGGCCCACCCTTGGTGTGTGGCATACCTTTGCCGACGTAAACGCGAATCGTCCGAACGGACAAATCCAGAATGTCGCACAACTCCGCGATGGATAACGTGCGGGTTTCGGCCACGGTTGGAAATTTGTCGGCCATTTTTCGAGCTCCGAAGGTGTGCATAATTAGCTGTGTAATCAATCGCGTGAATCTGCACGCCTTGGACCCTTGGAAAACCTAACAAACACGCTGGTTTCTCGGCACGGCCATGGCGATGTGCAGAATCAAAAATGAAATTCACGCAACGTGAATTTCACCCGGTAATTGCCGCTCCGCACCCGCACCTGCAGAAGCCTCTGGAAGGACCCAGACGTTTTGACATATGTCACTTTGACTGGTTTGACCTTGTAATGCCGCCGGCCACGGTGGCGACTGAGCGACCGTAGGCGCCGCTTTGGTGTCGCTTGAGGCGAGACAACCACCCCGCACCGTGGCCATTTGACCGTGCCGGCGGGCGAGAGAAAAAACACGCCACGCCGAAACACGGCATCAACAAAACCCTATTTTAAGACCCCCCCGTATCAACGAAACCCCCCTGTAAGATGTTGCCACACGGGGTTTAGTTTCGTTGATGTTGTTGATGCAGAAATTTTTTCACATCAACACAGGCTTAATGCCAAGCCCCGGCGGCGCCCGTCAATACATGGCGAGTTTGGACGTGGTTGTTGTCGGTGGCCGGCATCGGAAAAGACGCAAATTAACGCCCGCCGCCGGCCCGTGTTGCCCCGGAGCGGAGCATCAACAGAACCTCAACAAAACCCTATTTTAAGGCCCCCATATCAACGAAACCCCCCTGTAAGATGTTGCCACACGGGGTTTAGTTTCGTTGATGTTGTTGATGCAGAAATTTTTTCACTCCAACAAGGGATTAAACCAACGCCTTGACTTGTATTCTACCCACGCTATAGTAGTCAATAGTCTTTCTTAGGTTTGGAACACATGCCAGATTTAACCAGCAACGAAGTGGCGGCCCGCTTGGGTATTACAAGGGCCCGGATATTAACCCTTGCCCGAACCGGACGTTTCAAACACGCCTACAAACATAGCAATGTCTGGTTCATACCGGAACGTGATGTTGCTCAATTCAAACGCCTAAAGCCCTACGCCATATGCAAGCATAAGAAAACCACCACCAGTTTGGAGAATAACCATGGCCAGAGTTTGTAAACAGAAATACTCAACACGCGGCGGAGAGCATCACGAGAGCCCGACGTGGTATATCGAATTCACGGACCACAAGAACGTACTACGCCGCCTGCCGGCCAGTACGGGCAAGGCCGCTGCCCAAGAAATGCTGCGGAACGTGGTTCGGTTGGTGGCCTACCATGTATCCAGCGGTGGGCAAGTGGACCCTACATTGATGCCGTTCTTGGAAGCATTACCCCCGGCCACCCGTAACAGTCTGGTGAAGATTGGTCTACTATCCGGCCAACAAGCGGCAAGCGGTAAACCCCTGTCTGAACACTTGGATGACTTCGCCACCGCGTTGGGAGCCAAGGGCAACACGAAAGCCCATGTGGTGTTGCAAACCGCCCGTATACGGAACGTCTTCACGGCCTGCGGCTTTACGTTCTACTCGGACCTTAATGGCGCCGCCGTAGCCAACGCCCTTCAAACCATGCGGGCGGATACTATACTGCTCCCGGTTGTCAAGGCGCAAAACACAATTTTTTAAGGTGGAGTCGCCCGGCCGATTGAGCGGACCCTTTGGCCCCACTTCCGAGGGGCTGAAGGCTTGGAATCTTCCACCGTTTCCTTATTGGGGGAGTGCCGCCACGCGGCACGTGCCTTCCCGCCGGCGTCGTCGTCGCCACGTCCGCCGA